>JALRGB010000042.1 GCA_023253575.1 Verrucomicrobiales bacterium | reverse complement strand
GCGGTGGTGAGCGAGGGAATGCCTGACCAGAGTGTATTATTGACGTGTTTGGCGGCGGAGGCCGACCCGCACATGCCGCCGAAGAAACAACTGAGTGTCGAGCAGGTGGGGGTGTTGGCGGAGTGGCTGCGGGGTGGAGCGCCGTGGGATGCGGAGGCATTGGCTGGGGATTCAGCATCGGCGTCGGATCCGGTGATTCGTCAAGTGGCGTTGGCTCCCTTGCCTGACGGATATCGTCCGGTGATGGCGATGGCGCTTTCGCCGGACGGCCGGCGGCTGGCGGCGGGGAGCGGCTCTGAAGTGATGATGTTTGACGTGACGCCGGAGGCGCTGGTGCTGAGGAGCAAGGCTCGGGCGCATTTTGATGCTGTGCAATCGATGGCGTGGATGCCGGACGGCCGGAGTCTGGTCACGGGCGCTTTTCGCCGGCTGATGATTTGGCAGGCGGATGGATTGGTGGCCCGGAGGGAGGTGATTTCCGGGCTGACTGACCGGATCACAGCGGTGCAGGGATTGCCGGACGGGCGTCATGTCTTGCTGGCTGACGGACTGGCGGCGCAGCAGGGTGTGGTTCGGATGCTGGACACGGCGGCGGGCGAGGTGGTGCGGTCGTGGGCCGCGCATGATGATACCATTTTTGCCATGGCCTTGACGACTGACGGGGCGTCGCTGGCGACGGCCGGAGGAGATCAGTTGGTCCGATTGTGGGACGTGACCACCGGTAAGGAAACCGCTCAATTGGAGGCGCATTCGACTCAGGTGCTCTGTCTGGCGTTTAACCCGGATCACTCGCAACTGGTGACGGGAGGGGCCGATCGCGAGCTGAAAGTGTGGGATGTGGGTACGCGAGAAAATACCACGGCGCTGGCTCACAAACTGGCGGGTTTTAATGCCGCGGTCTGGTCGCCCGGAGGAGCTGTGTATGCGGTCACCGAGGACGGGGCCTTGCTTCGCTATACGGACATGAAAGCGCATACCGGAGCGCAGAGTTCAGATACTGGCAGCGAACGCCAACTGGCGCGGGTCGAGACCGCGTTGTATTCGCTGGCGGTAGCCGTCGATGGCGAGCGGATTTTTGCCGGCACGAGTGATGGTAAAGTGCTGGTGTGGAACAAAGATGGTGTGCTGCTGCACACGGTCGATACGGCGGTGGCTCCGCTGGTGGCCGCCACTTCTACGCCTGCCGCCGCGCCTGCCGCGCCCGACGCCGCTCCGATGCCCCCTACACCATGAATGCCGTGCGCGTGATTTTTTTGCTGGTTGTTGGGTTTGTCTTCTGCGTGGCCGGGGCGGTCCGGGGGCAAGATATTGCCGGTGAGGCAGCGGGAGTTCCGTTGGCGGCAGTAGACGCTCCTGTGGCGGCAGAGGCTCCGGTGGTAGCAGGTGCGCCGGTGGTGGCAGCAGGTGCGCCGGCGGTCGCTGATGCTCCGGTGGCGATCAAACTGACTGTTGAGCCGGCGCAGTTGCGGGTGGTGGCGGGCGAGCGGGCGACATTTTTGGTGACTGCGAGTGGTGTTGAGGGTGCGGAAGTGGATGTGACGTCGGAGGTGGTGGTGACGTGCAGTGATATGTCGCTGGCTGGGTTGGAGTTACCTGGGGTGGTGCGGGGTGGTCGAG
>JALRGB010000014.1 GCA_023253575.1 Verrucomicrobiales bacterium | reverse complement strand
GTGGGGCCGATTTCCCGTCCTTCGTCGCCGAGTTTGTGACAGGTCGCGCAGCTGACGGTGAACATGGTTTTGCCATTGGCCAGATTACCTGGTTGCGAAACGATCGGGGACAGCGCGGCAATGATTTCATTTTTCGCTTTCTCGTTTGGATTCAGCTCGTCTTTCATGGCGGTGGCCCGGGCGGCCACTTCACGAGCGGGGTGAGTGCGCAGCCGGTAGGCATTGGCCGGACCGAAAGTCACGGCATCAATGGTCCCAGCCTTCACTCCATCGAGCAGAATCATCGCCCAATCAGCACGCTTGAGCAGCGTTTCAAAAGCGGTGGCCCGCGCTTCGACTGGCAGCTTGCCGTAAGCGGCGGCCAGCACTGGACCGACAGCGGCATCTCCCGTTTCACCAAGAGCCATGATCAGACCCTGCTTGAAACTAGGCGTATTGTCAGCCAACAGCTGGCCTTCCAGAGCCGTCATGATCGCGGGACTGGTCGAGCGAATACCCAGCAAGCTGCGGGCAGCGCCCACCCGAACCGCTTCGTCCGCCCCAGCATCGCTAAGCGTGCCCGTGAGCTTCCGGGTAATCCCGTCGATGATACCCGCAAAGTCACCGCGTCCCGCATCCCACTTGGCCGCCAATGGCAGCGCCGTACCGCTGGCCCCGCTTTCCAACAGGCTGGTCAGCGCAGCCTTCAATGCTGGCGTCATCGCAGGCGCATCCTTGAGCGATTTGTCCAGCGTCTCGAGGATCCGGACTTTCAAGTCATCGGCGGTGGCTGGTTTGCCCGCCAGCGTGATCACGAGCGTGGCGGCGGAGGCGGAGTCATTCGCTTCAGCCAGCGTGGTGACCAGACTGTTCACGAGCGGCGAGAGGCTAGATGGATCAGCCGCTTCCAGAGCCGCCGCGATGCTGGCCGCCGGATTGCGAGCCGCCGCGCCGATGGCCGCACTTTTCTGGTAGTCGTCGTCAAACTTCGGCCAAGCCGCAATCAACGCTTTGGCCACAGCATCGTTCAACGTACTGGCCGCCAGCGCCCGCAGGGCCGCCAGTCGAACCGGCGCCTCCCCATCATTCAAAAGCGCCGCTACCGCACTTGTATCCTGACCGTACATTTCAGCGACCAAGGCCGCATTCCGGCGGACCGCCGGGCTGGCGTCACTGTAGAAGGCCTTGACCCAGGCGGGGTCCATATCTTTCACCGAAGCAAGCGTCCACATCGCCGCAATTTTGGCATCCGACTCCAGCCCCTGCACCGCAGCCATCGTGGCCGGTTGTACGTCCGACGCCTTGATCGACGCCTCGGCCACCAGTCGATGGGCGGCCAACCGCACATGGCGGTTCGGATGAGACAACGCCTGCAGCACCGCACGCGGCTCGCTCTTGATCAAATCAGGCACCGTCAACTTTTTCGCCTGCTTATGCTGGATTTTCCAGATGCGGCCGAAATAATGGTCGCGGTCAGGACGAACCGCCGCGTTGACCCGATTGTGGTCAGGACCGCGGGTGTCGTTGTGAATAACCGCCTGATTGTAAAAATCCGCCAGATACATGCCCCCGTCCGGACCGACACGGACCTCGATCGGCCGCCACCACATGTCCTTGCTGCGAATGAATTCCGTTTCTTCACGCCCCGGAAGTTTGCTCGCCGTATAACTCGACCCGGCCGCCGTCAGGCGCGCATGGTGCACCACATTGATCGTCGGCTCCGTCGTGAAATAATCACCATTGTATTCCGCAGGCCAAGCGCCGCCATCATACACCACCGTGCCAGCCGCCGCCGTGAACGATCCAACCCAGTCGATCTGCACATACGCGAGTTGCTCCCACCCAATAAGCGGGAATGACTTAGGCGCCGGCTCAACCACTTTATAACTTGGAATTTTCCCCATCGAGCCGCGCGCCAGCGCATACTCGGGAAGAATGGTGTGCATCAACAGCTCGCCGCTGGTCGGCTGGGTCCACATCACGCGGTTGTCACCCGTGATTTGCAAGCCCCAGGTGTTACCCCCCTTGGAGGAATACTGCTCGAACGCCGATCCATCAGGCTTGAACCGAACGACGCCGGAACCGACGCCGCCAAACCCCTTGGATCCATCGCCATTGCGAACATCGCCGCTGCCGCTGTATCCGTGGGTAGCATAAATCCAGCCGTCCCAGCCCCACCGCGGGTTATTGATCACCGCATGCGTGTCACCCGTACCCAACTTGGTATATAAGGTTTCTACCTTATCCGCCCGGTCATCGCCGTCCGTGTCACGCAGGAAAAGAATGTCCGGCGCCTGGGTCACAATCACCCCGTCTTTGTAAAAAACTAAGCCCGTCACCAAATCAAGGCCTTCAAAAAAGATCTGCTTCTTATCCATGACCCCGTCGCCGTCCGTATCCGTCAAAATGCTGATCTTGTCGCGGGCCGGACGATCTTGCAGGCCGGGAGTGGCATCAATACCGCCGTTGTCCTTCCATTCTTTACCGCGGTAATCCGGACGCATGCCACGACGACCGTTCGGGTATTCCGGAGTTTCCGCGACCCAGAGCCGACCGGAAGCATCCCAGTCGAAATTCATCGGTTTGTTGATGAGCGGCTCGGCCACCACCAGCGACATATCGAAGTCAGGGTGAACTTCCAAGTTGGCCAGCGTCTCCGCCGGCTTTTGTGGGCCACCTTCTGGATAACGCAGCGAGGACAGTTCCTCCGGAGTGCAAAATTCATCAAGGTTGTCGCGGTGTCCAGCCCAGGCCAGACCGCGCAGAATCACAGCACGATGATGTGGCAGCGCAAAGTTTTTATAAAGGTGGCCCGGAATGCTGACAAACGACCGGTACGGACGGCTGCCGCCCTCGGCCGTTTTTTCGTAAACCCACATCTGCGGCTGAATGTCATAGATATGCGGTTTGTTCCCTTCCGCCGGCTGCCGACCTTCTAGCACATTCGGCGTATAGCTGGTGGCCAGCACGCGAGCGTCAGGCAACACGTCCATGTCATAATAAATTTCATCGTCGAACTTGTAGTTAGACGCGCCCGCGGTAATCGGGTGCCCCCCATCAATTCTTTGTGGCTCAACGTAATACAAGTCCATTGGACCTTCGCGCCACTTCGTGCTGTTAGGCACCCAAGAGCCGCCGATAATCGATTTCCACCACGGCGGATTTTTGAATGAAACGGTGGCCGTGTGGAGCACCACCAGACCGCCGCCGCGCTTGACGAAGTCATTGATCATGACTTCCTGCTCCGGAGTGGCATCGCCCCCTTCCTGAGCGTAAGCGACGATGACATCGACGTCCTTAATCTGCTCCGGGGTCGGCCAGTCCATGGCCCCCGTCGCCTTGGCGCCGCGTTCATTCAACAACACCTGCCATTCCTTGAGGAAACGAGGGTGGGCGTGGACTTCGGTCCCCCGATTGCTCATGCCCCCCCGGATGAAGACTCGCAATGGCTCGGCCGCCATCGCCTGTACAGTGAGGACAGCAGCCGCCAGTGCCAGCAGGCCGCGTCTAAAGTGGCTTAGTATTGGGTTCATTGGAGAAATGATCGGAGATTCGTGCCCGCACCGTGCGGAAGGCAATGATGACGTTTTGCGCGCCAACTGCAAGAGATTGAAATCCCATCCGCAGAGACCCGAAGGAGACGGTGATTCTCCTATGCCCGGGCAGGAATCAGTGTCATCTCGGCCAAAATGACCTACGCTTCACCTCATGAAGGTGATGGATCTTGCCCTAGCCAGCATGGCGCTGCTGGTCCCAAACCCCGCACTGAGCGCGCCCACCGCCCCGGCCTACCCCAGCCCGCCCCCTCCAGCCACCAGCGCCGGACCCGCCGTGACTTTCCACCAGTCGCTGGCCGATGGCTGGAATGACCGCCGCATCGACACCACCCAAGCCAACGCCGTCTTCGCCCACGTCTTCGCCCACCTGCCGCCCGAAGTCGATGTCCATCCCACCGAAAATTATTACTACTGGCAGCTGGCCATCGACGGCCGCTCGCTCCATGGCAACTTCCGCCTCGTCGCCGGACGCCGCGAACACGGAGAAATCGCATTCGCCTGCGGCGAACCCACCGAATTCCTCGAACCCAACGAACGCGCCGAACGATTGATCCATAATAAGGTATTCACCGCCAAAGACGGCGTGATCGTGGAAATCGTCAAACCATTGACCGTCAAGGTATCATATCATAACAAAACCGTCGTCTTCCATTTAAATCCGCTGCCGCAAACGCCACCAACCCGGTTCACCCTGCCATCGACAGAGAAATTTTTACAACGCATTCAAGATGAAAGTGGTTTGCGATTTCATTTGCTGTACCACACCACGGCGCATTATTTTTTCTGGGTGCTCGACGAGGAAACTCCAGTACCAGAGCATTTTCGTCCGCTGACGGAGGAGGCGGTGATCGGACGGCGCACGGGATTCGTCTTTTGGTCGCAAAATTCTGTCGGGGGGCGGCGGATTTTGGCTTCGGTGCGCCGACGTTGTTTACTCCGCAATGATTATTACGACGGACCTTTTGACCAGCTGGCTGACAATTTTGTACAGGGTGACGGCTTGCGTCCGTGGATTGAAGAGGCCATGCCGTGGTACAAAGGCCGGGTCGATCCGAGGGGGTATCTCACCGACGGCCCGGCGCCCCGGCGAGTGGCGCTGACGGCTCATGGGCAGCATGACGAGCCTAGCGAGGCCCTGACTTTGATTGAGCAGGCGCTCACCCTGCCGGATCCTGTCGGGCATCTAGCCCGCGGAGGCGCGCCGCCACCGGCCGGCCGCTGAGCGGATGCCCGGTTCAGCGCGATTGGCGGCGGTTGAGGGCCGATCGAATCATCATCAACTCACCGATGTTTTCTAGGGTCAGCAGGCCGACCAGCTGTCCGCCAGCATAGACGGGCGCAGCTGTGCAGCCGGTTTCACGCCATCCCGGAAGCACTTCTTCTAGCAAATCATCCGCTTGCACCACGGGCGGGTCGCGATCCATCGCCTCGACCACCCGTCCGTCCAGCCCGTGAGCCGCCAGACCGCGCATCAATCCAGCCCTCGTCAACACCCCGGCCACCCGCCCGTCCGGACCACCCTCCAACACTGGAAAATCCTGCTGCGACCCGCTCAACACCAACGCCGACGCATCACGCAACCCATCAAAAACACCCAGCGTTTGGAAATCAGTCAACATCGCCTGCCGCACGACCACCCCCCCAAGCACACTTCGCTCTTCGCTGGCCCCCACTTCCGCCTGAGCCCCGATCCACACGAAAAAAGCGATCAAAAACAACATCGGCGCCTGGGCAAAAAAGGCGACGAGTACAAAAACAACGGCCATGCCCTGCCCCACCACCGCCGCAATCTTCGTGGCGCGTACAGGGTCGATCATCAGCCCCAACACCCCGCGCAAAACCCGGCCGCCATCCATCGGAAACGCCGGCAATAAATTGAAAACCACCAGCCCAATGTTGATCGCAAACAAACGCTGCCAAAAACTGCCCTCAGCCACCTCCAAATCCAAATTCTCAACCGGACCGAACCCGCCGGTCACCAAAATCATCACCCCCAGCAGCGCCGCAATAACCACATTGACGGCCGGACCCGCCACCGCCACCACGATCTCCTGCCATGGATTATCAGGCATTTTCTCGAGACGAGCCAGCCCGCCCATCGGCAATAAGGTGATATCGCGCGTGCGAATGCCATAGGCCCGCGCCGTCAAGGCATGGCCATACTCATGCAGCAAAACACAGGCAAAAACAGCCAGCCAGAGCGCTGTCGCTTCCAGCGCCGCCGACGGGCCGCGGCTCATCAAGGATGACCCCCAGATGACCGCCAGCAGCACAAGAAAGGTGAAGTGCAGAAAGACGTCGATGCCGAAAAAACGGCCAAGCTTGAGAGTCCATTTCATAAGGTTCAGGGCGGGTTCTCACATTATCCGGCAAATCAACACCAGCGCAGGCCAATCATCACCCCCAGTCGGTAACCCGCGGGGAGACAACCCCAACCATGCAGCCGGGATTCCCCCGGCGCATCGGGAAAAATCCCGGAGCCAAGCAGGCCGCTCCCCCCATCGCGCCAGCACCGCATCCGCTTGTGCACCGCTGAAAGCATGGTACTAAGTCGCCTTCCCCATGAGCCCGACGCCTATCGAAATCCTCGCGACCGTATTTTTTGCCCTGGCTGTCATGCACACGTTCATGGTGAAGCGATTCGCCCACTGGGCGCATCAATTCCCGAAGGGATCGGTCCAAGAAAACTTACTGCACTTCCTAGCCGAGACAGAAGTAGTTTTTGGCATCTGGGCTGCCGCCTTATTTTCCGGGCTGGCCGCCATGCAAGGGTCAATTCACAGCGCCGTCGTATACATTGAGGGCCTTAATTTTAACGAGCCGAAATTCGTTTTTATCGTCATGGTGGTGGCCGCCACGCGTCCGATCGTGAAGCTGGCCGAAAATTTTATTGGGTTGGTCGCCCGGCTACTGCCCGGACCAGAAAGCCTGACGTTTTATGTTGCCGCTCTCATCGCCGGCCCGCTTCTCGGCTCCCTGATTACCGAACCCGCTGCCATGACCCTGCTGGCCCTCGTCTTGAAACGGCGGTATTTCGACCAAGGCATCAGCCTGCGGCTGGCCTACGCCACCCTTGGCCTGCTTTTCGTCAATGTCTCAATCGGCGGCACCCTAACCCACTTCGCCGCCCCCCCGGTTCTGATGGTCGCCGCAAAATGGAATTGGGACACTTTGTTCATGCTTGAACACTTTGGATGGCGCGCCGCCCTCAGCTGCGCGGTCTCAACGCTGGTCGTGGCCGCTGTTTTCCGAAAAGAATTGCTGGGCATCAAAGTGGCACCATCCACCTCGGGCGCCGTGCCGGTCATTCTCACCGTCCTGCACCTCGTCTTCCTCGCTCTGGTCGTGGGCTTCGCCCATTACCCTGATATCAGTCTCGGCGTGCTCATGATCTTTCTCGGACTGGTCACGGCGACCCGTGAATACCAAGATCACCTTAAATTGCGCGAAGGTCTGCTGGTCGGGTTTTTTCTTTCCGGCCTCGTCGTCCTTGGCTCGCTGCAAGCTTGGTGGCTCAAGCCACTCCTGACCAGCTTGGACGGATCCAGCCTCTACTTCGGAGCAACCGGACTGACCGCCATCACCGACAATGCCGCGCTCACGTATCTCGGAACGTTGGTAGAAGGCCTCAGCGATGAACTCAAATACGCCCTAGTCGCCGGGGCCGTCACCGGCGGTGGCTTGACCGTGATTGCCAATGCTCCCAATCCAGCCGGCGCCGGTATCCTTCAGTCGTCCAAAGCCTTTGGTAATGAAGGCATCAGCCCACTCGGATTGCTCCTCGGAGCCCTGTTTCCAACCGCCGTCTCCATCGTCTTCTTCTGGTTCGTCCGGTAAATTACTACCGCCCGTACCCTCCGCTTCCACCTCCCCACTCACCCGGCACCGCCCCCACCGGCTACCGGCACCATCGTGATTTTTTTCCTTGAGCCCGGTGGCGGGTACCCTCAGCATGTCGTGTCGCTCCCGTCGCACCCCGAATCAGCCATGCCCACGCCCCGCACCCCCGCCGCCACCTCCCGCCGCCGCTTTCTCCAAACCGCCGCCCTCGGAGCCGCTGCCGTCCCATGGTCCCCATTGCTCCGCGCCCAAGGCGCCAATAGCGACATCCGCGTCGCCGTCATCGGGACCGGCGGCCAAGGCAGTGGCCACGCCTCCCGCCTCCTCAAAGATACTAAAGGCTGCCGCTTCGTCGCCGCCTGCGACGCCGATTATAACGCCTCCGAACGCAACAAAACAGCCGCCTCCGCTCTCGGGCAGAACATCCAAACATACATCGATTACCGACGGCTCCTCGAAAACAAAGACATCGATGCCGTCATCATCGCCACTCCCAATCATACTCACTCCCTGATCGGCATCGCCGCCCTCCAAGCCGGTAAACACGTCTACGTCGAAAAACCCGTCTCCCATAACATCTGGGAAGGGCGCCAACTCGCCACCGCCGCCGCCCAATCACCCCAGCTCATCGCCATGCACGGCATGCAACGGCGGTCGTCCGCCGGCTGGGCCGAAGTCGCCGAATTCGTGAAAAACCCCAACGGCCCGCTGGGGAAACTCGTCCTCAGCCGCGGACTCTGTTACAAAAAACGCGATAACATCGGCAAAGTAAATGCCCCCCAGCCAGTGCCCCCAGGCGTCGATTATAACCTCTGGAGCGGACCGCGCGAAATGCTGCCCATCATGCGCCAGCGGTTTCACTACGACTGGCACTGGCAGTGGCCGTATGGCAATGGCGACATCGGAAATCAAGGGCCCCACCAGCTCGACGTCGCCCGCTGGGTCATCGGCGATCCATCCGAATTGCCCAGTGAAGTGCTCTGCCTCGGAGGCCGCTTCGGTTATGAAGACGACGCCACCACCGCTAATACCCAGATCGCCTTCTTTAATTACCACCCCGTACCCGTCATCTTCGAGGTCCGCGGCCTGCCCGAGAAAAACATGGATTTTAAACTGGGTACCTCAAAATTCCGCGTCGGCACATCCGGGATCGACGTCGGCAACATCCTCCACTTCGAGGGCGGTACCATCGCAGAAAATATCGCTTACGATACCGAAGGGAAACGCGTCCAAAAATTCGGCGAAATGGGCGGCGAATCACACCAGCAAAACTTCATCAATGCCATCAAAGCCGGAAAACTGGCCGACGACGGCCATGGCGTGCTGACCGGCCACCACGCCGCCAGCCTCGCTCACATGGCCAACATCAGCTACCGCCTCGGCCAACCAGTCGATCCCGCTAGCGTCAAATCGTCACTCGAAGGCCACACCGCCGCCATCGAAACATTCGAACGCATGCAACAACACCTGTCCGATAATGGACTCGACCTCGGCGCCCTCAAACCAGTGGCAGGCGCACGCCTCACCTTCGATCCCAAAGCAGAACAATTTACCGGAGCCCGCGCCGCCGAGGCCAATGCCATCGTCAAAGAAACATACCGCGAGGAATTCTCAATCAAGGTCTAACCAGATCACCGTCAGATCAGGTGGCAGTTGGCATCATCCGCGAATTGATAACTCTCCATGTGGACTTAATACGTCCACATCAAAACCTTCACCGTCAGGGACCTACGCAACAACTTTTCCAAGATCGAGGCTTGGCTGGGCGAGGGCGAGGAAATCCGGATCGAAAAACGCGGAACGCCCATTGGTTTCCTTTGTGCGACGCCATGATCCGGAGACGCTTAGGAGAAACAGTCGGATTTCATGGCCAGATTGGATAAAATCTGGAGTAATCGTGTTTTTTCCGAAGAGGAAGTACGCCAGATGCGCGAAGCGAACTGGAGGGGGAGGAGGAATGATCACGTATCCGGACACGTCAGCCTCGTGCTGAGAGTGGAGACAGTGAGTGGGAACGTAACCACACGTCAAGAGGACACCACGGCTGTGGTATCCTCCGGCGCTGGCCTTTTGAGGCCGTCAGAACACTGACCCTTAGGGGGCGGCCTCGAACTGCGGGATCTCGACCAGCTCGAGGTCTGAGCTCCATTCTCCGGCCGCGTCCTGACGGGCATAGTCTTCCTTCGCTTTGAGCTCGCTATTCAGCGGAGCGGGACGAGGGATTTTCCAGCCGGCATTCGCTTGATCGAGGGAAACGCCGAGGGGGAATTTTTCGGATCCAAGGGCAGCCACGGCGAGGAAAACGGCGGCCAGACCGGTGGTGATACCGGCGAGCATGGTCAATCCACCTTCGTTGGATCCTTCATCGTCATCATCCGCGATCATGGCGGGCTTCAGCGGGGTGCTGGAGATGCCACCGGCGGGCTGTTGCGGCTGGAGGCGGACGGTTGGACGTGGGCCTGGGGCGGCCTGAGCTGGGGCACTTGGGGCGGTCATCGGCCGCACCTGCGCGGTAGCGGCGAGAGGCTTAGCCAAGGATGGAGCCGACGGTGCTGAAGGAGCCGACGGCGCCGACGGTGACAACGGGATGGTCCGGCTTCCAACAGAGGCTCCTGACGCCCCTGGAGGCGGTGGGGCAACGGGGCGAGCCATGCCTGGAGGTGGCGGCGCGGCCGGACGGAGCGGAGCGGTAGCTGGTGCGGGGATGGAGGGTGCTGGCACCGATCCTTCTCCTCCTTCACCCGGTTTGGCCCGCAGCGTGATCCGCACGGTTTCCTTTTTCAGGGGCACAGGCTGCGTCTGGCCAAGCGATGGTGGCGGAGGAACGGGCGATGGCGGCTGGGTGTCGTCGGACATGATAATTCGGGGAAAGGTATCGAAGAGTAAAGACCTCACTAAACCAAATTAATGCGGGGCATGTCAATGAATTCTTCGGGAAAAATCGGAGGTTGCCGGAAGCCTCCCCGCAGCCTAGCCTGCTTGTGAAGAATTTCACAAGCGCTCCGGACTGGGACACCTCCCACACACCGAATCGCTGCTCATTGACTACGCTGACTCATTTTTCCTCATGAACACTGGCACACTGGAAATTCCGGGAGGTCTGATCCTTCCGCCCCGGCAGCATCCCTCGCAGGACGGACTTCGCCTCACTGGCGAGCCGCCGGTGCCGTCGCTGGCCGATGCCCAAACAGCCGCCTCCATGGCCTACGATTCAAAAATCGAGGGCAATGTGATTTTCACACGGCTCGATGCCTCGATCAACTGGATGCGGAAAAATTCACTTTGGCCGATGCCGATGGGCTTGGCCTGCTGCGCCATCGAATTGATGGCTGCCGGGGCCAGTCGTTTCGATATTTCGCGTTTCGGCATGGAAGTCATGCGATTTTCCCCGCGGCAATCGGACGTCATGATTGTGGCTGGCACCGTCACTTACAAGATGGCCTTGGCCGTCAAAAGGATTTACGATCAGATGGCGGAGCCGAAGTGGGTCATTGCCATGGGGGCCTGTGCCTCATCTGGCGGCATGTATCGCAGCTATGCGGTCTTGCAGGGCATCGACCGCTTATTGCCGGTTGATGTGTACATCTCCGGTTGTCCGCCCCGCCCGGAAGCGCTTCTCGAAGGCCTGATGCGGCTACAACAGAAAATCGAAACCGAGCATTCATTTGTGGCCCAGAAGAAGGTAGTACTAGAAAGCCTGATGGCTTAATCTTTCGTTCTCGTTTTACGCTTCATTTTCCGGTTCCCAGCTCCCGGCGCACCTCCCGGTCCTCCCCACCACCCGCGCCCGCGTCAACCAGACCACTCCGCCGCCACTCACTATTAATCCCAGTTTTCCCATGACCCACGCCGACATCGTCGCCGCCCTGAAGGAAAAATTCCCTTCAGGGGTGCTTTCCACGCTGGAGTTTCGCGGTGAGCACACCGTAATAGTGCTCAAATCCTCACTCGCCGCCGTGCTGCAAGAATGCCGCGACTCGCTGGGATTCGAGGCGCTGATCGACATTACGACCATCGATCAGATGGGATCGGATCCGCGTTTTGAAATCGTCTATGAACTCTATTCATACACGTCCAACCTGTCCCTGCGCATCAAGTCGGCGACGTCTGAGGATGAGGCGGAGTTCCCTTCGGTGACGTCGGTTTGGCCGGCGGCCAACTGGCATGAACGGGAGGCGTACGACATGATGGGAGTGCGTTTCTCTGGGCATCCGGAGTTGAAGCGGATTTTGATGTGGGAAGGCTATCCATTTTTTCCGTTACGGAAGGAGTTTCCGTTGGCGGGCAAAGCCAGCGAGATGCCGGATGTTGCCTTTACGGATGCGGCCCCGCTACAGGGTGGCCCTTTTATTACCAGTCCGGGAGCGGGTGATACGGTGACGCGCGAACCGCGCGCAAAAGGTGCCTGAGGGCGTCTAACCGGCCATCGCGGTGCACGGACGTTGCGCCGGGCATTCACTGTCGCGCCGGGTGCGGAGGGCCTATCGCGCCGACGATCTTCGTTGAAGCTGTTTTTCGGTGATGATACGGGGCGTGGGCCGATCGTGGGCTCCATGGCTGGCTCGTCCCCGCGCGGGCGCGGAAGACGCTTATCAAAAGGAAAGCATGCTTGTGGGCGAAATCCGAATACACGCCGGGCAGCCGTCCGACACACTGGCCCGGCAGGTTGTTTTGAGGACCGTCACGATCGTCACTTGACCACCTGCGGTGACGGTTCCCTCGTACAAATCGAAAATTGACAATTTCGTCACGATAACTCTTTCGTACGAGCCACGGTTTTGTCATAAACCTCCCGTGCACTCGCGACGGCGGCCTCCAATGACAGTTATTAACGTGGCCGCGTCAGCCATTGTCCCTCTTCCACTCACCCCCAACCATAAAACCAGCCAAATGAAAAAACCTGTTCGTTCATCACTGTTTGCCCCGGCCCTAGTGGCAGCGGCCCTCAGCGCCGCGCTGCTCAGCCCGAGCCAGGCCGGAACCACCACCACTGTGGCACCGGCCGCGGATAAAAACGTCCTGGCCGATCCCGCCGACGAGCGCAGCACGATGGATAAGATCTGGGATCTGGCCACGCTCTACAAGTCGGACGATGGATTTCTGAATGAACTCTCGTTGACGGGTCGTTATCACGGCCAATTTTGGGATGCTGATTCAGACCAAGGTCAGGAAGATGGCTGGGACAACCGGCGTTTCCGGATCGGCAGTCGCGCGTATTTCCTTGACCGCAAACTTGAGTTGAAAGCTGAGATGTTTTCCGACTTGAACAGCGGTGGTGATTTCTATGAAGGATTCACGGACGCCTATGTTGCTTGGCATGCCAGCGACGCATTCAACGTCACGATCGGCAAGCAAAAGCCAAAATTTGGATGGGAGTGGGCGATGTCATCCCGCATGATCCCAACGATGGAGCGCAGCGGACTGATCAATCAATTTCGTTCTGACTACGCCTCGGCAGCCGCGATTGACGGCAAGGTCGACAAGTGGAGTTATTACGCTGGTGTTTTCTCCAATGACACCACGGGCGAAGGCGATGACACCACGGAGTTCGGCGATTTCGAGGGCGGCTGGAGCACGATTGCCAGCGTCGGTTATGACCTGTCAGAAAATCTTGGATTGAAAAAGGCGCAATGGCGCCTCGACTTCATCCACAGCGAACAGGACGAAAATGACGAAATCTACACGACATTTGAAAACGGGGTTTCGACGAGCCTTGAACTGAAAAACGGATCGTGGGGCATGGTCACCGAAGCCTTGCTTGGCGACGGCGACACGACGAACGTGGGACTGGTGCTGATTCCATCCTACGACATTACGCGCAAGTTGCAGGTGGTTGGACGGTATCAACTCGGCGTATCTGACGGCGACACGGGCCTCAGCGCTCAAAGCCGGTATGAACGCAGAGTCGGCGGCGGCGCTGGCGAAACATACAATGCCCTGTACCTCGGACTGAATTATTTCTTGTTTGACGGCGTCAACGTCGAGAAAAAACCCGAGCAGAAGCACCGCCTCAAGCTGATGGGTGGCGTGGAATACGCCAACATGGACGGCCCGACTGGATATGACGGCTGGACCGCCCTCGCGGGCGTCCGCGTCTACTGGTGAGCCGCGAATCATTCATGAAGTGGAAAAGACCGGGGCACCTGCTCCGGTCTTTTTTTTTGCATGGCAAAAACGTTTAGGCGAAACTTCTTCGGCCTTGGCGACGGGCTGTGAGCGCGACAGACTGTCCGCGCATGTCCCTTACCACGCGCCTCACCCTGCTCTGGTCCCTGCTGGCCGCTGCGCTGGTCGGGCTGTTTGGATTTTTGAACTATCGCGGCAGCCGCGAACATGTGCTGACGACGTGGCGGGAGACTCTGGAACACGATGCCACTACCACCATCCTGCGCGTCCAGTCCGCCGCCCAAGAAGCCGCGCGCGACGCCCTCTACCTCGCCAGCACCCCGAGCGTGCGGGAATACGCCCTCGCCGGCGAAGGCACCGAACGTCAGGAACAGTGGCGCCGCATTACCGTAGACGAATTCCGCGCCCTCATGGCCGGTAAACCGACGTATTTTCAAGTCCGCCTGCTCAGCGCCACCGCCGACGGGCCCGAACTCATCCGGCTCGACCACCTCCATGGCACTATCGAAACCATCCCTGCCGAAAATCTCCAGGCCAAGGGAGATCGCGACTATTTCCAAGCCGGGCGGCAACTCGCCCCCGGCGCCGTCTACGTCTCAGACCTGACGCTCAATCAGGACTTCGGCCGCGTCACCGAGCCCCACACCCCCACCGTGCGCACCGTGGCCAGCGTGCGCACCGCCGATGGGCACCTCTTCGGTATGGTCGTCATCAACGTCGATCTGGGCGGCCTCGTGGCCACCCTGCCAGCCCAAGCGAGCCCGGGCGTCTCACTGCAGCTGGGTAACGAAGCGGGCGACTACGTCATTCACCCCGATTCGTCCCGCACGTTCGGCCGCGATCTGGGTCACCCGGCCCGCTTTGCCATGGGCGCCGGTCCGTCGATGGTGGAAACCGCCGAACTCGCCGTGGAGCGGACCTTCCCGGCCCTACCCGGGTCCAGTCGGCTGTGGAAAGTCCGGTTGACCGCCCGGGAGAGCGAATTCCTCCGCGGACTGGCCGCCGCCCGCAACCGGGCGCTGGCCCTGACCGGCTTGGCCGCCATCGGCGGCGCGGGCGTCGTCCTGCTGGCCGGTCGCTCGCTCGCACGCCGGCTGCAACACGTCAGCGATGCCATGGCTCACTACGAGTCTGGCCAAGAAATCCCAGCCGGTCCGGCCCCCAGTCCGCGCGATGAAATCGGCCAACTGGCGGAGAAATTCCGAGGGCTGACGGCCAAAGTGCGCGACGATGTAGCCGCCCTTGAGGCGGCCCGCCATGAAGCCGAAGCCGCCGCCCGCGCCCGCGATGATTTTCTGGCCATGATGAGCCATGAGATCCGCACGCCTATGAATGCTGTAACCGGCCTGCTGCGGGTCCTCGAGCGCAACCGCCCGGCCCCCCATCAAGAACCGGTTCTGGCCTCGCTGCGCAGCGCCTCGCGCCAACTTCTGGCCCTGCTGGATGAAGCCCTCGATCACTCGAAAATCAAAGCCGGCCGCGTCACGTTTCAGGCCATCGACTTTTCACTATACGAATTATTGCGCGATTCCGCGCTGACTCACCGCCCGCTCGCTGCCCAGAAAGGACTGGTCTTCGAACTCACAGTCGCCGACAGCCTACCCGACCGCCTCCGAGGCGATGCCGTGCGGCTCGGACAAGTCCTGAACAACCTGCTCGGTAATGCCGTAAAATTCACCGACCACGGAAGCGTGCGGCTCGAAGCCCACCTCACCCAGCCCAACGCCAACGCCAACGCCAACGCCGCCGATGCCGATGTCGACACGCCGACCGTGCCAGTGTGGATTGAATTTAAGGTCAGCGACACTGGCATTGGCATTGCTGAGGACGATGTCGGACGGATCTTTGCGCCCTTTGATCAGGCCCATGGTGATATTGGCCGGCGGTTTGGCGGGACTGGCCTTGGGCTGAGCATTGTGCGCTCGCTGGTGGAGCTACAGGGCGGCACCTTGAGCGTGGCTTCACAACCCGGCCGGGGGTCGTGTTTTCGCGCCTGCCTGCCGTTTCAAGCCGCTCCGGCGGCCGGTCCGTTTCCGGAGGCCTCCCATGAGCCGCTGGCAAACTTCCAAAACCTGCATTTTCTGTATGTCGAGGATGTGGCATCCAACCGGGAAGTGATGGCCGCCACTTTAGCGGGTACGGGCGCTAGGCTGGAGTGCGCTGAAACCGGCGCGGAGGCCCTCGCGACCATGGATTGCCGCGGTTCATTTGATTTGGTGCTAGTTGACCTGCAGCTGCCGGACATGAACGGTCTGGAGCTGGCCCGCCTTCTGCATGCCCGCCATCCGCGACAACGGCTAGTGGCCGTCACCGCCCAAGTCTCGGCTGAAACCCGCGCTGACTGCCTCGCCGCCGGCCTGCTCGGCGTCGTGACCAAACCCTACACCCCGGCCAGCCTGTTCTCTGAAATGGCGCGCTGGCTGCCAGCCCCACCGCCCGCCAATCCGAATGTAGCCACCACAACCACGAATCCGGAAATCCCAGTCGCCCCCGTCCTCAGCCCCTCCCCACGCCTTCCCGCCACCTCCGTTCCCCCCACGGCCACACCAGCGTCCGCACCCGACTCACCACCCCCATCCCCAGCCGCCGCACTCCACGTCCTCTTTCCCAATGAACCCGCCCGCGTGCAACGCCTGCTCCACACGCTGGCCGAAGAATTCGCCCAGCATACGACGACTTTCCATCAAGCCGCCGCGGACGGCAACCTCGACGCCTTGCGGGCCCTGCGGCACAAACTCCACAGCGCCCTGACCCAGCTCCGGCTCGAGGCCCTGCGCCACGCTTACGACACCTTCCTCAAAGCCCCAGACCAGGAAACTGCCCGCGCCCTCACCGCCCGCGAACTCGACCGCGCCGCCGCCAGCCTGCGACAGGCAGCAGGCGCCCACCACGACGAACCAAGGCCGCTTCCGCCGCGACTTTAGAAAAAATTAATTAATGATGCGCAAGCGCCGCATCAGCTCGTCCTTATAGCCCTGACTGATCGGGAGTTTATGGCGACCAACGTACACGTGGCCGTCTTCGATCTTCACTAGATGGGCTCGGTTGACGATATAACTCCGATGAATCCGGATAAACTCATCCGGAAGAACTTCTTCGAGCCGTTTCATGCTGATCAAGCTGAGCACCGAGTTGTCACCGCTGATGAACTCGACGTAGTTTGACTCGGCGCGCAGGATCTGGAGCGCATCCAGATCCAAGCGAACAATGCGAATCCCGTCTTTAACAAAAAGCTCGCGCCCGCCGCCTCCTGACCTCTCGGCGGTGGCTCCTTCCACTGCCTGCCCCTGAGAAGCAGGCTCGAGGCGGTCTTTCAGCTTTTGCACCGCCTGATGAAACCGAGGGAACTCGAGCGGTTTTACCAGATAATCGACCACGTTAAAATCATATGAGCGTGCCCCAAATCCCTCACTGGCACTGATGATGACCACCGGCAGGTCGCGCGGCAGCGAGGCCAACAACGAAACTCCATCCAAACCAGGAAGCTGCAAATCAAGAAAGGCCGCATCCAACCCCCCGCCAGACAACAACTGCAACGCCGTCACGCCGTCACCCGCCTTTAAACAAAACGCGACACCCTCCACCCGACCGAGGAAACTTTCCACGGTCTCGCATACCAACGGGTCGTCATCCACCACCAGACAGCGCATAGTCCTCATTGATCCCCCAATCCAGCCCGCCGTCCACGCAAATCATGCCAGTCGACCCATTGGATGGACGAAAAACGGAAAATATCGGACGATCACCGCCGCCGCCGCCGGCCGCCAAAAAAAAGCGCACTCCTGTATGGAATGCGCCTTCAAGTGCGAAGCTGGTCCCACTGCCCGCGGACCAGTCGGACCGTACTGGCAGCGTGGCCTCAAGCCTCAAGCCGAAGCTTACAGCTGGGCGTGATCTTCGATGTACTGCACGACATTACCGACAGTCATCAGCTTCTCGGCTTCTTCGTCAGGAACTTCGATGCCGAATTCCTCTTCAAACGCCATGACGAGCTCAACGGTGTCGAGCGAGTCGGCGCCGAGGTCTTCAATAAATTTAGCGTCGGTGGTCACCTGATCGGCATTGACCCCGAGTTGCTCGACGATGATGTCGCGCACTTTTTGTTCGATGTTGGTTTCGTCGGCCATAATATTCGTAGTGGGTAGTGGAGGGACAAATCGGCGGTTCTGTATCAGCCACCTCCGGGATTGCAACAAAATAAATTTTTAGACAGGGGTCGAGGTGGGGGGAGGAGTGGGCGCGGCCTCGACGGTGGCGGGGGGATCTTCGGCGACGTCGATAAGATCTCCTCCGAAATGAGCGAGCAGACGATCGAGCACCTGATCGGCTCCGCCGTACTTTAGATCGTCGATCACTGCCTTACGCTCAACTCCCGCGGCATTTTTGTAATAAGCGAAAGCGAGACCTTTGTGTTTCCACCGGGTTTTATCCACTCGGACGACGGACGTGAAAGGGATGGATTCGGAGCGGCCTGGGGGCGTGAATGACGTGGCATCGGCGGTGAGTTTTTTCCCGCGGTTGACGAGGAACGTGACCAAGACAGCGAGGGAGCCGAGGCCGAGGCCCGCGGCAAATTTCCCTTGTTCTCCGATTTTATCAGGCGTGATTTCATCCGGAGGATCGTCCCAACCGCGGGCTTTCGACAGCGCGGTCCACTGGACTTTGCCGTCGGCCAACTCGATGATTTTTTGATATTCGGCGTAGATCTCGGCTTTTTTCGGATATCCCCAGCGAAAGTCTTTGTAAAACCAGCCCGCGAAGGCAGCCAGCATGACAAACATCATGAGCATGCGCCGTGTATACCACGACGTGGTCGGGCAGACGATGGGACTGGTAGAGAGATCGCTCATGGGTTCAGCCTGACACCACTCCGGTCCGGCCAAATGTCAACCCCGGGCGGACGAACCCCTCTACCTAGCCGGAAGTCGGGTTTTCGTGTAGTCATTGACAGGGAATAAGATCATCCGGCAGCGGTCCAATGCCCGTCACGCCAACACCGGCGCCACCACCGTGCCATGCACGTCAGTCAGCCGGAACCGCCGCCCTTGATATTTGAACGTCAAGCGCTCATGGTCAATACCGAGCAGATGTAATACCGTGGCATGCCAGTCATGCACATGGACCGGATCACGGCTGATATTGTAACTAAAGTCATCGGTTTCGCCATGACTCACGCCCGGTTTGATACCGCCCCCGGCCGCCCAAGCCGTAAAACACCGGGGATGATGGTCGCGGCCGTAGTCGCCCGCGGTCAATTTGCCCTGACTGTAGGCCGTGCGGCCAAATTCCCCGCCCCACAAAACTAGCGTCTCATCGAGCAATCCGCGCAAGCGCAGGTCCTTGATCAAGGCCGCACACGGCTGGTCCGTCTGCTGGCACTCGCCGCGGATCGCCCCCGGTAGCCCACCATGATGGTCCCAGTCCTGATGAAACAACTGCACAAATCTCACCCCGCGTTCAATCAGCCGCCTCGCCTGCAAACAATTAGCCGCAAAACTGCCAGGCTGCCGCACGTCCGGACCATACATCTCCAAAATCGACTCCGGTTCGCCGGAAAAATCCGTGGCCTCCGGCACGCTGGTCTGCATGCGAAATGCCATTTCATACTGAGCAATCCGATCGTTGACGACCGGATCTAAAGTGCGTTCATATTCATCATGATGCAACTCAGCTAAACGGTCGAGAAGTCGGCGCCGGCCCGCCGCCGTAACGCCCTCAGGATTCTTGAGAAAAGGTACCGCGTCCGCCTGTGGCAAAAATTTCACCCCCGAATGCGCCGCCGGCAGGAATCCACTCCCCCACAGCCGCGCATACAACGGCTGTCCGCCTTTGCCCTTCGTCGTCAACACACAGAAAGCCGGCAAATTTTCGTTTTCACTCCCCAGACCATAACTGAGCCACGACCCCAGCGATGGCCGCCCCGCAATCTGGGCACCTGTCATGAAAAACGTGATGGCTGGATCGTGGTTGATGGCTTCGGTATGAAGGGATTTGATGAAGCACAATTCATCCGCCACCCCGGCGGTATGGGGCAGCAATTCGCTGATCCAGTGACCGGCCGCCCCATGACGGGCAAATTTGAAGGCTGAGCCCGCCAGAGGCAGGGTCGCCTGATGAGCGGACATCCCGGTTAGCCGCTGCCCCTGACGCACGGAATCTGGCAAGTCCCGTCCGTGATCCGCATTCAGACGCGGCTTATAATCAAATAAATCCAGCTGAGACGGTCCGCCGCTCATAAAAAGGTAAATCGCGCGGGTGGCCTTGGGAGCAAAGTGCGGCTGCCCCAGCCCGCCGAGCGACGGCCCATCCTGAGCGACGGCCGTGTCGCGTCCCAGCAGATGTGCCAGAGCGGCGCCTCCCAAGGTCAGACTGGTGCGCGAAAAAAAGTGCCGTCGGGTCAGCAGGGACGCGTGGCGGACGGGATCAACGGGCGACA
>JALRGB010000001.1 GCA_023253575.1 Verrucomicrobiales bacterium | reverse complement strand
CGGGGTGCCGGTGATCGGGGAGATTGAATTTGCTTGGCAGCATCAGGATCGTCCGGTGGTGGCCATCACCGGCACCAATGGCAAGTCGACTACGACCGAGCTGGTGGCTCGGCTGCTGAATGCCGGCGGGTTGCGCACGCTGCCATCAGGAAATCACGGTCGGGCATTTTCAGATGTGGTGGCGGCGGGTGAGCCGGTGGATGTGCAGACGATCGAGGTCAGTTCCTTCCAGCTCGAGACCATTGCGGCGTTCCGTCCGGCGGTCGCACTGTGGATGAATTTTGCACCGGATCATCTGGACCGCCATCCTTCCCTCGATGCGTATTTTGACGCCAAAGCGAGGATTTTTGAAAATCAAACGGACGGGGATACGGCCATTGTGAAGCTTGAGGACCGCCGTCCGGCGACGCCGCCGGAGCGAACGGTTACGTTCAGTGCGCACTCTGAGGGGGCTGATTACGGGCTCGTGGGCGGGTGGATTACTTTTCAGGGGGAGCGGGTGCTAGACTTTGGGTCGACCCGGCTGCGCGGAAGACATAATGCCGAGAATCTGATGGCGGCGCTGGCGGCCGGTCGGGCTCTGGGGCTGGGCTGGGAGGTGATGGCAGAGGCGGCTCGCGATTATCGTGCCCCACGCCATCGTTGTGAACTCGTCGCGGTCGTGGAAGGCCGGGAGTTTATCAACGATTCCAAGGCCACCAATTTGCACGCTCTGGAAAGCTGTCTCCGGGCGCTGCCGGAACCGGTCGTTCTCATTGCCGGGGGCAAGGACAAAGGGCTCGATTTCGCTCCGCTGCGGGAGCTGGTGGCGCGCATGACGACGCACGTGCTGGCGATTGGCCAGCTGCGTTCGCATCTGAATGCCGTTTGGGCGGGGTCCGTGACGGTGGAATCCTGTGATTCCCTCGAGGCGGCGGTCGCGCGCAGTCTGGCCGTCAGCCGGCCGGGACAGGTCGTTCTCCTCAGTCCGGGAACGTCGAGCTTCGATATGTTCACCGGTTATGAAGACCGCGGCGAAAGATTTGTGGCCGCCGTCCACCGCCTCCTCTCCCCGGCCTGATACTTTCCGATCATTTGTTCTTTTTATTTCTCTCACACCCCACCAGCCACCATGTCCCGCCAATTCCAATCCACTGAACGCTTGCGGCGCCCGCAAAAGGGAGTGCTCCATCGTCTGCACGCTAAAATGAACCGGCTGCCTGCGCATCTCACCAGTGAGGACGACTGGAAGCAGGACCGCCCGGGAGTGCGGCTTTCCCGTGTGTTTGGCGTGGTGCTGGGCATTCATATCGTGGCCATCGGCGGACTGATGGCGTATGAAATGTTTCGGCATAGCGATCAGCCATCCGGCTCTACGACGGCGCTGCGTCCGGCGGTCCGCGAGTCCCGCAGTCCGTCCACCACTCCGGTGGCCGCCATGCGGCCGAGCGATGCGTTTGCCGATGATCCAGCTCATGATTTGATGCGCAAACATGTGGTCGCCTCCGGTGAGCGACTGGCCGAAATCGCGGCCCTTTACGGTGTGGATGAAAAAGTGCTGCATGCCAAAAACCGGCTGGGCCCTGGCCGTCCGTTGCAGAGTGGTATGAAATTGGTCATCCCCAACCGTCAGCTGCAAGCGGCGGTGCCGGGCGCTGCCGCCGCCGCCGCGGCCACCGGATCCGACGTGCCGGTTGATCCGGGACAACTGCTGGCATCACCCCCCGCCAAAAAATCCGCCGTTCCGACGGTCGTCGAATCCGTCGATGACTCCGCCGTCGCGGCGGCTCCCGCGGCCGTCGATGACAATGACGATGGCGATGGCATCGGCGCCATGGTTGCGGTCGATCCCTCCGTCTACGATCCCAATCTGCCGGTTCTGCGCGCCGAACCGGTCGCCGAGGCGCCCGCACGGAAAGCACCCGTGGCCGCAGCTCCCCAAAAGAAGCCGGTCACTACGCCCCAGATCGCCAAAAAACAAACAACCACCAGCGCCGGAACGGTGGCTGTCACCACCGCCAAACCAAAACCCAAGGCCAAAGGACGGGTTTATGTTGTTAAAGATGGCGATACCGCTTACCGGATCGCCAAAATCCACGGGGTTAATGTCGATCAGCTGGTGAAAACCAATGGTATCAATCCTAGTACGTTGCGTCCGGGAACCACGCTGACAATTCCTGCCGCTCGTT
>JALRGB010000756.1 GCA_023253575.1 Verrucomicrobiales bacterium | reverse complement strand
CCTCAACGCCACCAAGGGCCCGGGCAACCCCACCGTCATCGAGCTCGCGAGCGAAGACGACAAGAAGGGACTGCAGGCCGAGATCGCCATGCAGTGGAACGCCGGGTTCAACGAGTCCGTCCACACCTTCGCCAACACCATCAACACGACCGAGGGCGGCACGCACGAGGAAGGCTTCCGCGCGGCGCTCACCTCACTGGTCAACAAGTTCGCTCGCGAGTGGGGCATCCTCAAGGAGAAGGACCCCAACCTCGCTGGCGACCATGGCCCGGCCTTCCGGGAAAATTTCTTTGATGGAATCGCAGAGGGCGGTCACCTCTTGTTTGGTTGTGCCTGGGGTGACACGGATATCGACAAAATTGACCTTACCCTCGTTGAGTGTGATTTCTTGTAAAACATTGAGGGAGAGAATAATGGCGCCATTTTCGACGACGGCTTGGCCGTCGATGATGCCGACGACGGGCAGTTCATCGGCCTCGATTTGCACGGTATCGCCGGGTTTTTTCTTCAGTACTTCGGCGGCCAGTCGTCCGATGACGACGGCGCGTTCGGTGGCGTTGTGGGGCAGGCGGCCTTCGATGACGGAGATTTTGTCCCAGGTGAATCCGCCCCATTCCCGGCCTGAGATCATCATCATCGGGGCGTCCTCGATGCTGAGCATTTGCATGAGAACGGAGGTGGTGGCGGCGACCTTCGGCAGGGGGGCAATTTTTTCTTCGAGGGATTCGTCGAAGACTTTCGGCATTAATCCGCCGCTCATATTACTGACGACGACGTCGATTCCGATGACGTCGAGCTGGCGGACGATACTTTTTTCGTATCCCCACGCCATGCCGACGAGGGCGACGACGGCGGCGATACCGATGGAAATCCCGACGAGAGTCAACCCGGTGCGGACGGGGCGCCGCACCAAGCTGCGGACCACGATGGTGAAAAATGTCATTTGGGTGAGCGGGCTACGGGTGGGGGCTTTCGGCGGGCACGACGCGGCCGTCTTTCATGCGGATCGTTCTGGACGCTTGGGCGGCGATGGCTGGGTCATGAGTGACGAGGATCAAGGTCATGCCTAATTCGCGGTGTAATTTGAGGATCAATTCCATGACGTGCACGGCATTTTCGCTATCGAGGTTGCCGGTTGGTTCGTCGGCCAGCAGCACGGACGGCCGGTTGGCCAGACTGCGGGCGATGGCGACGCGCTGGCGTTCACCTCCGGACAATTGCGAAGGAAAGTGACCCAGACGGTGGTCGAGGCCGACGGATTTGAGGAGGTCGACGGCGCGTTCCCGGCGTTGGGAGCGGGACAACCCGCCCTCGAACATGGGGATTTGCACGTTTTCGACGACGTTGAAAGTCGGCAGTAGGTGAAACGCTTGAAAGACGAAGCCGATGTGATGGGCGCGATAGGCGGAAGGGTCGGGCATGCCGGGGATGGAAGCGCCGCGGTAGGTCAGGCTGCCGCTAGTGGGGTGGTCGAGTGATCCCAGCATTTGCAGCAGGGTGCTTTTGCCGCAGCCGCTGGGGCCGACGATGGCGACGAATTCGTGCTCCCGGATTTGAAAGTCCACCCCGCGCAAGGCGGCGACTTGACCGCCGTCGAATTCTTTAGCGAGCTGGCGGGCCTCAAAGACGATGTCTCCCGTCTGAGAAGTGGGTGGTGCAATCATGACTGGGGGACGTGGTGGGCGGTGGGGACAGAGTGGCTGGCGGCGTGTGGGCTGGCGTCCGGCCAGTGGCTGCCGACGCGTGGGTCTGACAGGTTTTGGAGCAAGTGTTTCAGGGCGCTGCGGTAATTGGGAAACGGCCTCATTTCGCCCTCGGCGGCGGGCTCGAGCGAGTGGGCGTGGAGTGGGAGTTCATAATGGGGCAGCCCGGCTTTCAGGTGGTGCACGCCGTGAAATGGTTCATGGAGCAGGGTCAGGGAGAGCAGCCGACCGGACCAAGTATCGGCGACGATGCTACGGGTGGCGCTGCGAGCGGTGTGGCCGCTGAGGCCGACGTGTTCGATGTATTTGCGCCAGCTTTGCAGATTTCCCGCGATGAGGCCTGGGACGAGGAAAGTCCAGGTGAAGTACAGCCAAGTTCCTGACCAAGCGACGGCGGTGAGCACGGCGGTCCAGAATCCGACCAGCATCCAGAATTCCAGCCAGACGCGCCGCCGCACTTTCCGGCTACGGATGAGTGAGTCTTTGCGGAAGAAAATGCGCCAGAAGAGGAACGGGGTGAAGAGCAAGCCGAGATTGAGTTCGATGGCGGCGGCCAGACGGCGGCTCCACAGTGGGGCCTTCACATTGACAAACGGCCACAATTCCTCATCGCGTTCGGTGGCGAGGTGCATGTGATGAGTTTGGTGAGCGGCGCGGTAGAGGGTGAAGCTCATGAAGCTGAGCACCCCGGCTAGAACACCGTCAACTTCATTGAGCAGGCGGTTTTTGCGGAGCATGCCGTGCGAGGCTTCGTGAAACCCGATCAGGGCGCCGTGCATGAAGTGGCTGACGAGGATGACCAAAGGGATGGCCAGCCAGATCCAGCCGTAAAACAGGGCGAATCCGAGAGCGGTCTGGGAAAGCACCAAGCCGGCGCCAATGAGGGGGAAGGCGGCCCGGCTGACCCAGTGAGAGTGGCCGTGTTCGTCGTCATCATGAACGACGGGCCG
>JALRGB010000751.1 GCA_023253575.1 Verrucomicrobiales bacterium | reverse complement strand
ACCCGGACGTCCTCATCATCACCGATACCGTCTCGTCGTTCACCACCGTGCCCACCCCCATGGATGAATGGGGCGTCGATGTCATGCTCCTCGGCACCCAGAAAGCACTCGCCCTGCCGCCAGGCCTAGCCGTCTTCTCCGCCTCCGCCGCCGCCATGGAACGCGCCACCACCATCAGCAACCGCGGGTACTACTTCGACTTCATCGAATTCCAAAAGAATGGCGAAAATGACATGACGCCGTCCACCCCAGCCATCTCCCTGATCTACGGTCTGCGCCATCGCATGGAAAAAATCATGGCCGAAGGCCTGGAAAACCGCTTCGCCCGTCACGCCGCCCTCAACGCCCTGACCGCCGAATGGGTCAACTCCCACCAACTCGGCTTCCTCGCCCCCGAAGGGTATCGCTCAAAATCTCTCACCTGCGTGAAAAATACTCGCGATTTAGACGTCGCCCAACTCGTCTCCATCCTCAAAAAAGATCACAAAATCGCCATCGACGGCGGATACGGGAAATTGAAAGGCAAAACGTTCCGCATCTCCAACATGGGAGACGAAACCGTGGCCAGCATGACCACCGTGCTCACAGCTCTAGATGATGTCATGACAAAGCTTTAATCCTTTGATACCAAAGGATTAACGGCAATTCAAAAGCTCCCCACACCGCTCCCACCAGAGCGGTTCGATTAGCGGCCGCGATACCGAACCGGTTCGTTCAGCGCCCGCGATACCGTACCGGTTCGCTCAGCGCCCGCGCTGCGACCGTCGCTGTCGCAGCCCCGCGCCGCCCTGATTGCCGCGCGGCTGACCTTGGCCGCTTTTAGCCGAGGCGTTACCGAAAAAGGCGGAACCACCTCCGGTAAACTTCTTGGGCGCCGGGACGGCCGCCTTGGCAGGCTTCTGGTCGCTCGTGCCACTGGTTTTCTTTTCGTTCGGAGTGCTCATGGGTGTCAGGTCTGGGAGGCTTTCATTACCCTAGAAGCCGGTCACGCTTTGGCCAGCCGGAAATTGGGAACGGTCAAATGCAGCAGCACATTTTTGAGCCAGAGAACAAAGGACTGACCTGCGGGCTTTGTGTGGTGCCTGCTCGAAGGGCGAATAACCCATGAAACGCGGATAAACAACGGTCATTCGAGGGCCTCATTTCAGCAGCGTATGGCGGCTGCTGAAATCACCCCCCAAAGCAAGGTGTAAGTTGACCCTCTCCCGCAATCGAGAAGCCCGGACTTTCGTCAACTCCGCCTTGGCGGCCAGATTCTCCCCGGCAAGCCGGAGGATCGTAAACATGTCGACCTGACCCTGATCGAGTTTGATCCGGCCCAGTTTGACGGCGTCGCCACTGTTGGCGACCATCTCGGTCAGCGATCCCTCGCGCCGACGCAGGTAATACTCGTTCGACAGGGCATCCTCCACCTCTTGGAAAGCGGTCAGTGCCGTGCTCGTGTAATCGGCCACCGCCGCCTTCTGCTCGGCCTCGCGGATATCCTGATACGCTTTGAGCTCGCCGCCCATAAAGATCGGCTGGGTCACCCCCGAACCAACCGTCCACAGCAATCCGTCCAACACCCCCACCCCGTCAAGTTGCGACGTCCCCAGTCCACTGCTGGCACTGATGGCAAAACGCGGGAGCCGGGCGGTCTGGGCCTCATGAACCCGGTAAAAGGCAGCGGCAAACCGCCTCTCCGCCGCAATCAAATCAGGCCGTCGTTCCAGTAACTCCGCCGGCAAACCTGCCGGCACCTCGACCGGAGGGACAGGAAACCGATCTCCAGTCTGCAGCTTGGTCTCAGGAAAACGTCCAAGCAACACCTCGAGGGCCCGCACCGCCTGCGCGCGCGCCGCATGGGCAGCATACAACATATCCTGAGCCCCGTTCATCCGGGACTTGATCTGCGCCATTTCATAGTTGCTCGCAAATCCCTGCTGCTGCTGGACGTCAGTCAGTTCGGCGTAGTCAGCATAAAGCTCGAGCGTCTCCTGCGCATGAGCCGCCTGCAAACCAGCTTCAAGAACCGAAAAATACGCACGCGCCGCCGTCGCCGCAATCGATTGCACCGCAAACTCGTAGTCAGCCTCCGCCGCTTGGGAATCGCTGAGAGCCGCCGCACTCTTCGAGCGCACACGGCCCCATACGTCCGCCTCCCACGTCGCCCCCAGACCGAATCCATAAACCCAGCGCCGGGTCGAGGAATCGACACTCGTCGGATCCGCCCCCGCCCCGCCCAAATCGCTTCCGACCCCGCCAAGATCAGGCGGCGTTATACCGAGGTCGATGTCACCACCCAGTTCCTTGCCCTGGCGTTCGCCGATCAGCTTGCCTCCGACACGCGGATACAGAGCCGAACTGGCCACGCGAACCGCGGCCTGCGAGGCCTCGACGCGCGCGGCGGCAGCTCGAAGATCGGGGTTCACCCGCACGGCGGTCTCAGCAATATCCTCCAGCCGATCGTCGCCAAAAGAATGAATCCAGCCGGGCACCACCGCCTCCCGGCTGCGGCTCATGCTCCAGCTCGGCGCGATTTTCTGTCGGGCCTCCGCCGGCATGATTCTCTCACCAGTCGGCGGCAAGCCGATCTGGCAGCCCGTCATGACCACGCCAACAG
>JALRGB010000649.1 GCA_023253575.1 Verrucomicrobiales bacterium | reverse complement strand
CTTCAGGGCAGGGTCTGTTTTTTTACGTCGATCGCAGGGCGGTACCCTAGCTTTCGCATACCAGCCTCGTTGGGGCTGAGGTCGCGGCCAAGTGGCTGCGATTGGACGCTCCGTATTCTTTTCAGAATTACCCGTATTCCCGCTTTTATTCGCGGCGATTCGTGTCCATTCATAAAAACCGGCCGCAACCAGTCCCCTCGACAGTCTGTCGTCCGCTGTGTGCTGTCCCTCGTCCTGCTTACCGCATCCCATGTCCCGTCTCCAACTCGGCGTCAATATTGACCACGTGGCTACGCTCCGCCAGGCCCGCTTCCGCGGCCTGTCCCACCTGCCCGCCGTTGAACCCGATCTCCTGCAAGCCGCCCGCGATGCGATAGCCGGCGGAGCCGACCAAATCACTATTCACCTACGCGAAGACCGTCGGCACATTCAGGATGCCGATGTCTACCTCGTCAGGGAAAACATCGCGTCGAGAATCAATCTCGAAATGGGACTGACCCCGGAAATCATCGCCATCGCGCTGGATGTGAGGCCCGACGTCGTCTGCCTCGTCCCGGAACACCGTCAAGAAGTCACCACCGAAGGAGGATTAGACGTGGCCGGCCGCGAAGCCTTAGTGACTGCGACCACCCAGCAATGCCAAGAAGCGGGCATCAAAGTCAGCTTGTTCATCGATGCCGAGGCCAGCCAAATCGCCGCCGCCGCCCGAACTGGCGCAGAAATGGTCGAACTTCACACCGGCGCCTTCGCCAATGCCCACGGCCCGGCCCGCACCCTCGAAACAGAAAAACTCATCGCCGGAGCCATCATGGCTCACGAGGCAGGGTTGATCGTCAACGCCGGCCACGGCATCACGACCCACAATATCGGCGAACTCTTCGCCATGCCCCACCTTCACGAACTCAATATCGGCCACCACCTGATCTGTCGCGCCCTCCGCATCGGACTGACCCCAGCCGTCGCCGAAATGCGCGCTCTGATGGACCATTACCCATGCCCACCCCGCGCCAGCACCGGCGCCCCCTCGCCCGCATGAGTATCCTTGGCATCGGCGTTGATTTTGTCGAGGTCGACCGCATTGCCGCTTCCCTCCAGCGCCATGGCGATGTTTTTTTGCGCCGTGTCTTCACGGCGGCGGAGGTCACCACCTGTGGCGGCCGCGCAGAGCGGCTGGCCGCGCGTTTTGCCGCCAAGGAAGCGGTCGCCAAAGCCTTTGGCACCGGTCTTGGAGCCTCCATGACTTTTCAGGAAATTGAGGTCATCAACGAAGCCAGTGGTCGCCCCCGCGTGGTTTTACACGGCGCCGCCGCCGCCACCGCCGCCGAACGCGGAATGCTCGAAATTCACCTCAGCTTGTCCCACACCGCCTCGCACGCCATGGCCTGCGCCGTCGTCATCGGGTCCTGATCAGCGTCGCTGCGCAGGTCATTAGACGGTCCATTACTACCCCCCAGATTCTGCTACCAACAGCCCACCACCTTACAATAAGTCCGGCTGTCGTGGCATCGCGTTGTCCCCAATTGGCTGGTCTGTGGCACCAGACCCGGACTGGAAACCAGATTTCGACGACATTGACGCATGACGTTGCCGGTCGCAGGTGACCACCGATCGTATCCCACCTTCCGACTCGCGCCGCCCACCCGTCTGGCATCCAATCCGGGAGCAGCAACGTAACACATTAAACTATCGGCAAATTTTCTACTCATTAGTCTTGACATAAATGCACCCACTCAACATAACCGGGCTTCGGTCTCTGCGCCATCTTCCGGCATCGTAAACTCACACATCCTCATGAAATTGTCGCATCTCCTTCACTACCTGCGCCGGACCGCGCTCACCCTAACGGTGATAGGATGCGCCGTAACCTGCACTCCGCTAGCCGCCCAAGTGATAGACGGCCCGGACCCACGGACCGGAGAATCGACAGACGAGTCCGGCCCCAGCCTGTCGCTGTCGCTCGACTACCCCCGTCTGGAAATCGCCGAAAACAAGGCCTACATTCCTCTGTTTTTCACAGTCAATGGCACCACGATCGTAACCGGCGACATCAATGTTCGGGCAACTTTCGTCGGAGGAACTGCCACTCCTGGCGAAGACTTTATACTGGGCGATGGACTTCGAGTCGTGCCAGTCCTCGGAGGATTGGGCTCCATCAATTGGGTCGAGATTCCTTTGATGCAGGACGAACTGGCAGAAGGCGACGAAACCGCTTCCTTCGATCTCGCGATCGAGGGGAGTACCAACGCTCCCGTCCGGATGGAGGTCCTGATCAAAGACGATCTGGCTGTAGGGGAGGTGGGCTTTGTGTCGACTCGCTTTTCCGCCAGCGAAGGGTCATCCAGCGGGTATGTTCAGGTGCGATTATGGCGAACCTTGAACACCCGCAATGCCGCCACCATTTTCTACAAACTCGAGGGAACACCCGAAGCACTGGCCGCATTGGGAGGAGAAACGCAGCGGTCAGCAGAATTCCAACCAAATGATTCCCAAATTTTTGTGTCCATCCCCGTGATCAATGACACCGAGACCCAAGGCTATCGCAATATCACCATGACTATCGAGTCGAGCAGCGATGGCATGAAAGTTATGAATAGCTTTGCGACGACCGTGGTAACGCTGGCCGATGACGAAACCAAGCCCGAAGGAACAACCCTGTCCATCACCGAAGGCTCTACCGACGGAGGGGAACGCGGGGTCGCTCTCTCCACCCTAGTACCGCGCGGATACCAAGTCCTTCTCGAGTTTTCAGACTCAAGCCTAGCTGGACCATGGCTGCCATACTGGATTTTCCGCGGCTCCGATGTGGAGCAGACGACCTTTAATCAATTCGATGCTTCGGTGATGCGGATGTTCCGGATCCAGCCGCCCGAGCCACTAGACATCACCCTTCCTTGGTGATCTCCTCGAGAGTGGACCCGCCCGTTTCCCTCCTCCATACTGCCGCCGCCGCCATGATCCATGACGGCCGCCCCACCGATCCCTTGACCGCCATGAAAACCATTTCCATCGTCGTCATCCATCTCCTGATGGTTCCGTTCAGCCCGCTGATGGCGGCCGACCCTACTCCCCCGCTCCGGGTTCTGGTCTGGGATGAACAACAACCCGAGCAGCGCGCCACCTATGACGGAAAGTTTCTCGGTGAAACGCTGGCCGCTCACTTGTCCGCACAACCGGGCCTCACCGCCACCACTGCCTCGCTGTCATCCCCCTCACAAGGACTTGATGAGGAAACACTTGATAATACAGATGTCGTCATCTGGTGGAGTCACCAAAAGAACGACTTGGTGGATGACGCCCATGTCGACCGACTGGTATCGCGCGTCCTTCGCGGTCGCCTCGGATTAGTCGTCCTGCATTCTGCTCACTGGTCAAAACCATTTGTCCGCCTCATGCAGCAGCGGGCCATCGACGATGCCAGAGCCCTGATTCCTGCCGCCGAGCGAGCCGACGCCGTCTTCGCATATGAAAATGAGGCCCCTTATGGCAAAGTTCCCGC
>JALRGB010000608.1 GCA_023253575.1 Verrucomicrobiales bacterium | reverse complement strand
CGAAGGTGAACTCGGTCAGGTTGATGATGAGGCGGCAGGTATTTTCCATGCCGTGGATGGCGGCATACTGGCTGAGAGGAGCGAGTTCATGCGGCTGGGGTTTCCGTTGCATGGCGATGAGGAAGGCGGCTGTGACCTGAGTGTCAAGGTCCGGACCAGCGGAGGCGACCCGATTTGCGAAGTGACGTGCCATGCCGATCATGAGCTGGTTGTTAAGCTGGGCGAGTGCTTGAAGCGGAGTGATCGTCTGATTTCGTTTTTCGACCAGCATGGATGGATCGGCGCAGTCGAGAGCGGCCATCCATGGTTGTTGCTGGCTGCGGACGAGGAAGCGGTAGACGGCGCGGCGGTGGAGGGCGGGGTTTTCGGGGTCGGCCAGGTGGTATTCGTAATGGGGCGAGTGTTCCGGGTGAGTGACGACGAAGTCTTGGAAGCTGGGCCCGCCCATGGTCAGGTCTAATTTCCCGGCGACGGCGAGCACGCTGTCGCGCACGGCTTCGGCTTCCAGTTTGCGCCGGTTCTGTCGCCAGAGCAGGGTGTTGGATGAATCGATCTGTTCGGCGTGATCGCTGACAGTATCGGACTTTTGGCGATATGTGGAGCTGGTGACGATCAGGCGGTGGAGTTCTTTGAGGGAGCCGTTCATGTCATCGCGGAAAGTGGTGGCCAGCCAATCCAGCAATTCTGGATGAGTGGGCAGTCCGCCCATGCGGCCGAAGTCATTGGGAGTGTCGACCAATCCGCGGCCGAAGTGGTAATGCCAGACGCGGTTGACGATGGTGCGCCAAGTGAGTGGGTGTCTGGGGTCGGTGATCCAGCGGGCTAGGGCGGCGCGGCGTTCGCCTTCGGGCGCTTCGGGGCTGAGATTGAAGCGTGCGGGCAGTGCGGTGATACCGCTGACGGCTCCGGGCTGAGCGGGTTTTCCTGGGCGGCGCACATCGCCGCGCGAGAGCACGGTGATGGGACGGGGTTTTCCGCCACTGGGTCCGGTGCCGGTGAACGGGCCGCTGCCGTGGTGGATGGTGCCGGCATAAACGAGGCGCGTCGGCGGGAGTTTTTTCAATTCATCACTGGCTTCCTGTAGACTGGCTTCGGCGGTGGCTAGGGCGCTGGCTTCCTGTGCTCCCAGCAGTTGATCAATGAGCCGGCGGCGTTCCTCGGCGAGGGCGGCGCGGTCCGGCCGGGCAGGTGGGTTCGGCTGGTCGGCAGCCCCCGGGTACCACTGGTCGGTCAAATAATTGCGAGACCAAGCGCCTGGCGCCTCGATGCTGTCGAGGGCGGTCACCGGGGCGCCCGCAGCTAGGTTTTTTCCGGTCCCGTCGAGCACCGAGACCTCTGCAAGAGCGAAGATAAAGGCGTCCCGACGCGATGCCAGCGTGGTGGCCGTCAGGCGCACATGACGGGCGCGGCCATGCGTGTCGAAAACGACCGGCTTGATCCCCGGGTTGGCGAAGTCCTGCGCCGATTGATCAGTCACTACCATTACCCCATTTTCAAAATCGGCATCGTCTGAGATTTCGACTTTGAAACGGGGAGGGAAACCGAACCCGTCGCCGATTTGGTTATAGTTGTCATGGCACGGGTGGAGGACGATCTGCTTGAGGTCGGTGCTGGTACCGAGGTCGATCTGAACCCATTTGGTCAGCGGTTAATTAATACCAACAGCTTTCCATAAGATGAAAGGCATGAAATATATCAGAGGAAGGTATGCACCTGATCGGACCAAAATGGAGAAGTAAACACGATTGACGGATGAGAGGTGTACTCAATCACGTCACCCGTCTTCTGTCTGTGACAATCAGTGTTCCATGAGACGTAGGGAATGATTAACACG
>JALRGB010000603.1 GCA_023253575.1 Verrucomicrobiales bacterium | reverse complement strand
CCCCGAGTTATTTGCGGATTTTCTGGCCAGCCTGACCGGTAAATCCCCCAGCACCACCGGCGCCGGCAGCGAGGGCGCCCTGACCAAGGCCCCGTTCAATGCCCTGCTGCCCATTCACGATTTAAATACCGCCCTGCTCAGCCTGATCATCACCAACTCCCCGGTTTTCACCACCGCCGCCGGCCATGTCGGACGCAAATTTCGCGTGGAACATGACATCTCGCTGATCATTCCCGAAGTGTGGGCCCGCATGTACTTGCACGAACGCGACCCCGAATGGCTATTGAGTCATGGCTGTCTCGAACCCGTGCGCGATTTCACGCATAACGGCCGTCGGATCGAGGCCAGTCGCCTCGGATTTCGCATCACCGAGGCCTTTGCTACCCGCTTTTTTGGACGGGTCTTTGCCGACCCAGGCGCCGTCTTCACCAGCGAGCAGCTCCGCCCCGAAGAACAAAGCGTGGAGGAATTTGTCGATGGCATCGACCATTTGATCGAAGGCCAGCAGAAAGCCGCCGCCCGGTATTTCACAGATGGCGGGATCGATCAAGCCATCCCTCCCCTCGCCGCCTTGCTGGAGATTCTGGCCCACGGAGAATGGCGGGGCCAGAACCTGAAAGACCCATCCTTCCGCCGCCTCTTCGATCGCGATTTGGTACTGGGCAGCGACTGGTATCGCGAGCGTCTGGAGGCACGCTTAGCCTTAGATCACCGCCTGTGGCAACGCCATGCGGACGACCTCCGGCGCTTCCTCGACCACCGAACACGCCTCCTCCCCGCCGAACGCGCGTCCTTTCAAGCACGCCTGACCGCTGCCGAAAATGAACTGGCCGCCCTCAGCCACACCACGGCCGCCGATCGGTACACCGGCACCCTCGGAGTCCAACCGTCATTGGTGCCAGCTCCGTAAAAACCTCGATCGCCCACTTGACCTCGTTGCTCCGCCGGCCTGCCTTCACACCCCGAAAGGAGCGCTCACCACCATTCCCACCGCAAAAACGACACCGCTCCCGATGCCGAATGCGTCCGAGCGACCTCCACTCCGGGGGTTGCTTTGATGACCGGGGGCCGTAGGGTGAAGGAGTCTCCATGAAACTTGAGCATTTTTTCTTTGGTCTTTTCGCGCTGCTTTGGGCGGCCACCGGCATGCTGGCCATGCATTACCGTGGCGAGTTGATGTATGAGCGTCGTTTAGGCGAACTGTCTCGTCAGGCACCCGCCATTCCACAGGTGGCCCCGGCCGCTCAGCCCACACCACCAGCCGCCGCCGTTCCGGCCCCTGATCCAGCCGCTGTCGCGCGACTCGCCCTGCAACAACAGCTGGAACAGGCGGAAAACGAAAAAAACCTGCTGTCCACTCAGGTGCAGAAATTGCAGGCCAACCAGGAGGCGGGTCCCGCCGGAACAACCGCGACGACGTCGACTGTCGAGACGCCGGCGGCCCCTGAAGCCTCAGCGCTGACGGACATGCAGCGCAAGATCAAAGAAGCTCCCGCCATTGCCACCATTCAACGGTATCTGCCCGATCAAGGGTTTGCCGTGCTCGATGCCGGCACCGCCCGCGGCTTGAAGTCAGGCCAACTGTATGCCGTGCGCCGCGGCCACTTTATCGTCGCCAAACAAATTGAAATTGGCGAGACAGTCGAAGAAAACGAGGCCATTGCCGGGGTCAATGCCTCCTCGCTGCCTACCGGCGAGACGATAAAGCCCGGGGATGAAGTCATTAAGTGGGAGTAACCTAAGCTAAATCATCGAAGCGAGCCGGAGCGAGTCGTACTACCCCTGCTCTCGTCGTCGGCGGCGCCATCGCCGACCAGC
>JALRGB010000602.1 GCA_023253575.1 Verrucomicrobiales bacterium | reverse complement strand
CCTCGGGCCACATCCCTCAAGACACGGCTCCGAATCCGCTTCTTCGCATCCGGCCCCAACCAAAAAAACGTTCGGAGAGGCGTTCGGAGCCGCGACCGGGGTCAGCGCCCCCAGCTACAGAAGAACCGTGGCGTACGCGCCACTATCTTCGGGCCATAGATACGAAACGACTACGCAGGTAAGTTAACTTCCCGCTTCTGCTGGCTCAGCGCTCGCCCGCGGAAGCGGGCGACGCGGCCGCCGGCGCCACCACCAGCGGGGCACGCACTTGCAGAAGGCGTGACGTCCCTGAGCCACCCCATCCGCTGGCGGACCACAATTCGCCGACCAGCGTGCTGGGAGTAACATCCGGTTGCTCGACCAGTGCCAGATCGAGACGCACCACTCCGCCGGGCAGGTCATGGCGGACCGGATCCACATTTGAATCGACGAGCCGTTGGTGGGTGAAAAGGTAGGCGTCGGCGGGCACGGTGCGGCCGGGAGGCGGCGTTATGGTGATGGAGAACCCTCCGGTGAGGCCGTGCTGCACGGCTGAAAACTTCCAAGCGTCATCCACGATGGCTTGTTCTTGAATGGTTTGTTTAATCAGTGCCGCAGCACTGGGGATGGGGGCGACCGGGCTAGCGGCCTCTTGCACGGGTAGGGTGAGCGTGAGTTCGGCAGTCCCCGGGTGGCAGGTGCGGCTGCACGCCATCCACGTGACCTTCGCCTTGAGGGTGACGGCGGGCACGGTGGCAGGGTCTAGGGTGGTCGACACGGTGACTGGGGTGACCAAGCAGACGTCGCGTTTAAGGCACCAGACGCCGTAAGTGGCCATCATCCCGCGCTGTGGTTCGGGCCAGAGCATTTCCCCGGCGGAAATTCCTGCGGGCCATGACCATTCCACGCTGGGTGTGAGTCCGACGAGTCCCGGTTGTCGCCAGTAAGTATGAAATCCCGGAGCCGGGCGGAGGACGAGGCCGACGGCGAGTGGGCGTCCCGGCACGACGGCGACGGCGTTGGCGACTAGTTCCAACGTCAGCCCGGTGGCGGCATGAGCCTGCGCAGGAGCCACTTCCGCTGGGGTCCCGGCGAGCGCCCACCCGCCGGCGAGCGCCCCGATGATCAGACAAGCCAGAACATTCATAGCATCAGTGTGACCTGTCGTTCCATGAACCGCAACCCGGCCCGCACAGCGGCTTCCGCCGCCTCCAGACTCAGACCCGGGCCGCCGCCCAGCCGCGCCGCCTCATCAGGCAGCCGCGGTAGGTGCACAAAAACAGCACGGGCGTTGATATTGTGCAAGAGCATGAAATAAAAGTGATTGCATACATATCGACCCGCGTCGCGGCTGACGCGCGGCCCTGGACCAGTCCGGCGCATGGCCCGCGCCATGCCCGCCGCCGAAAACCCAGTGACCGCCAGACGGTCGGCTCGCTGCGCATCCAGCGCGCCGTGTAGCACCCGGCCCGCGTCATCCGCGATCGGATAAGCCGCTTCGTTGACAGCTTGTTTTTCCACGCAGACGTGGGCCCGGCCGCCCGCCACCCCAAGGGCCAACACGGCTCGCGCCCGGCGCCGTTTCATTTCCTCCCGCGTCATGATCCACGCCTCTTCAGCCGCTACCGGTAAAACCACCCCGCCTAAACGCGCCGCAATCAATCCCGAGGGATTGACTCGCTCCGAACCAAACGGCCCAAATCCAGTCACCAAGACCCGGCCAGATGAAATCGTGGGACTCATGATGTCCTCAAATGAAAAATCACAGGGAAAAACCGCATCAGCTAAACCCTCCAAGCCGAACGCCGCCGAACGCCGCATCCGGCCCGGCCGCGGCTAGAACTCACAGTGTCCTGGTGTGCGCGCAAAAGGAATGACATCACGAATATTGGGCACGCCCGTGACAAACATCAGCATGCGCTCGAAACCAAGGCCGTATCCAGCATGGGGCACACTTCCGTAGCGTCGTAGATCCACATACCATCCATACGCCTCCTCACTCAATCCATGCTGCGCCATGTTGGCCTGCAATTGGTCAAGACGCTCCTCGCGCTGGCTGCCACCCACAATTTCACCGATACCAGGCACGAGCAAATCCATGGCAGCTACGGTCTGGCCGTCGTCATTCAATCGCATGTAGAATGGCTTAATGTCTTTGGGGTAATTGTACACGGTGACTGGACACCGGCAATGTTCTTCCGTGAGCCAGCGCTCGTGTTCACTTTGCAGGTTTTGACCATAGGCTACTGGATATTCAAATGACTTACCGCTTCGCTGCAGGATGGCCACGGCCTCGGTATAAGAGAGCCGCTCGAAGGGGCGATTGACCACAAATTCAAGCCGCTCACGCAGGCCTTTGTCCACGAATTTCCCTAGGAATTCCACTTCCTCTGGCGATTCATCGAGCATCGATTGGGCAAGGTATTTCACCTGAGCTTCAGCCATGTCCATGTCTTGAACGAGGTCGCAAAATGCCATCTCCGGTTCGATCATCCAAAACTCTGCGGCATGCCGCGTGGTATTCGAGTTCTCAGCACGGAACGTCGGCCCAAATGTATAGATTTTCCCCAGCGCCGTGGCCATGGTTTCGCCTTCCAGCTGGCCGCTGACCGTCAAAAACGCCTGCTTGGCAAAAAAATCCTTCGTGAAATCATCCGCGCCCGGAGCCAACGTCGTCACCCGAAACATCTCCCCCGCCCCTTCACAATCACTCGCCGTGATGATCGGAGTATGCACATAAAAAAACCCGCGCTCTTGGAAAAACCGGTGCACCGCATAGGCCAACCGCGACCGCACCCGGAAAACCGACCCATACAACGAGGTGCGCGGTCGCAGATGCGCAATCGTCCGCAAAAACTCAGGCGAATGTCCCTTTTTTTGCAGCGGAAACGACTCGTCCGCCCCGCCCAATAACGTGACCGCCGTCGCCTGCACTTCCCATTTCTGCGCCCCACCACGGGAGGCGACCAGCCGACCGTCAATCCGTACCGCCGCCCCAGTCGTGCATTGCGCTATGTGCTCGTATCCCGGAATCCCTTCATCGACAATACACTGCAGGTTTTTGAGACAAGAGCCGTCGTTCAGTTCCAAAAACGAAAACGCCTTGGAATCACGCCGCGTCCTCACCCATCCCTGAGCAACGACCCCATCGCGCACCGCCTCGCTGGCGAGCAGTTCTTTGATTGTGGCTGACATCGTCCATCGTTGCCTGCGAATCTCCTCAAGGTCAACTCGTTCACAGCACGTCCATCGTCATTTCCAGGCCTGGGTCTCCGGTCGCTCCCTCAACTCCCGCATCATCGCGGCCCACCTCCGCACATACGAAGGCTGGGGCGGCCGCGGCCTGCGGAGGGTTGTTTATTCTGAAAGCGAGAAGCTGAGGCGGTAGTAAGCCGGCAAGGAAGAAGGCACAGCGAACGTGAACCCGCCTTCTGGGTGGGCGACTGGAATCGTCTGGTTTGGCGATGTCCACGGGCCCTTGGGGGTTTTGGTGGCCACAGTCGTCCAACTGTCGTCGACCAGGGACGTAGTTGACTCAAGTTGTGCAATCACGGGTCGTTCCCAAGATGCGGGAAGGTGGAGGCGAAGCGACAGCGGTTCTGAGGCCTCGGCCACAAGCGGAGCCACAGCCGGGATCGCGGCGACTGAGGGATCGCTATTCAGCAGGAATTCAAGAAGGCTGGGCAACCCGTCGCGATCGGGATCCTGCTCGGGGCCGTCCTCGTCCGGCGGGACGCGGCCAGCCATCCATGCGTTGAAAGCATCGAGAGCAGGCGAACCGACCCGTAGTTCATATTCGCCCGATCCTGCGGCTTCGTTTTGGACCCGGACAGTCCAAGGAAGCGTCTCCTCTGGAGTCGCAGGAATACCTGGGACAGCGAACTGCAGCACGGCATTGCGACCGTCTGCGGCGCCGGCGGCGGCCGTGGCCACGATCCGGCCATTCTCATCGACCAGCGCTAGGGCTGGATTGACGTCGTGCGACAGTCGGCCGGGAGGAAGCGGGGTGCGTGTGGCCAGTCGCACTGTCTCGCCGCGCTGGACGGGCAGCGACCATGTGTCAGTACCGGAAGCGAGCGGAATGCCGGGCGGAGTGCCGAATGTCAGAGAATCGATCAGCACGCTTCCGGACGGGCTGACAGCCCAATATTCGAACTGCACGCCCTCCGGACCAACCTGACCGCGCAGCGCCCCGCGGCTGGCATTGTAGCGGACCAGTGACTGAGGCACCTGACGGTCAGCGAGTTGGTAAATGGAGCTTCCCCCGAGGCCGACGACAAATTGGGTCACGCCATAGCCCATATCCAGACGCTCGTAAATGTGATCGTGGCCGGTGATGACGGCAGTCAAACCTTTAAGATCGGCGCCCCACTGGAGCAGCAACTGACTGCCATGAACTCCGCCGGAGGAATAAGGAGGGTGGTGCCAGACGCCGAATTTCCATCGCGCCCCGGACGCCGCAATCTGCTCGCGCAGCCACTGCCGCTGAGTGTCGCGCGCCGCGGTATCCACCATGGCATTGTCAGAATCGAGAAAGAAAAAGTCCGCCGCGCCCCACGACATCTTGTAATAACTCAGGCGCGGACGATGGACGCCTTCGGGAATCCGGGGCTCCCCGCCAGGGTTCGACTGG
>JALRGB010000558.1 GCA_023253575.1 Verrucomicrobiales bacterium | reverse complement strand
CCCCGGGGCAGCGTGAAACGGCACCCCGGCCATCGGAATTCCATTCCGCTTGGTCAGCGTCAGACGGAGGATGTCTGCAGCCGTCTGCGCATCCTCAAAAAACATTTCATAAAAATCCCCGAGACGGAACAACAGTAAGACATCGGCGGGCAGTGTCTGCCGCATCGCGTGATACTGCTTCATCATCGGGGTCATCTCGGCGGCCATGAACCTGAATGTGGCAGGGGCCGTGAGAACGCGCAAGAGGAGGCGGCTATCGACGTCTGGATTCACCAGCGTGCGAATGAACGGTTCGCAGGAGAAAAACCCGGACAAACCGCCGTCCGTGCGGAGCCAAGGCGTCACATCGCGCGGGGTTGCGTGCGGCTCGATCATCAGCCATGATGTCATTTTGTGACGGCATGATTCCACCTGTTCCGAGTCCCACCGGCGACATTCTTTTCGCCTTTCTCAGCATTGTGCTGGAGGGCGCGCCGTATCTACTACTCGGCACGCTGATCTCCGGTTTCATTGACGCGTATCTGCCGTCCAACGCCATGGACCGCCTGCTCCCGCGCCGGCCCATCTTGGCCATTCTCGTGGCCGGAGTGCTAGGAGGGTTTTTCCCCGTCTGTGAATGCGCCGTTGTGCCGGTCATCCGGCGGCTGCTGAAAAAAGGTTTGCCGCTGAGTTGTGCCGTCACCTACATGCTCTCGGCACCGATCATCAATCCCGTGGTGGTCCTGAGCACACTTTCCGCCTTCAAGGGGCAAAATCCAGTGTTCATGACCTGTTCACGGCTCTTGATGGCGTACGTCGTCACTGTGATCATCGGGTTTATTGTCAGCCGCCTACGAGTGGACCGCGTTCTACGAGACCATGTACTGGCTGATGGTGAAACGTCTCATTCGCACGCCCACGGTTCTCATGACCAGCGCGTCACCCATGCCCTGCGAGTGGCCAGAGCTGATTTCCTTGATACCGCCATGTATTTCGTGATCGGCGTCTTGATCACCTCGGTCTTCAACACCCGGCTGGTGGTCCTGCCCCAGGCGCAGGGCGCGATTGGCATGCTGAGTGGAAACGATGCGCTAGCCATCCCAGGACTGATGGCCCTCGCTTTTGTACTGTCCCTGTGCAGCACGACCGACGCTTTCATCGCTGCCTCCTTAGCGGGGTTTTCATGGGTCGCCCGGCTGGCCTTTCTCGTCTTCGGGCCCATGGCGGATCTGAAGCTCATCTTTTTGTATTCCAGCGTCTTCAAAAAGGCCTTTGTCGCGCGCCTCATTCTGGGCTTGCTGCTCTTGGTTGCCCTTCTCTCCGTGGCTTGGAAATACGCCGCCCCACCCCTGCTCAACTTGATCCATGGCTCCGCCCTCTGACCACGACCCTCACGGCCACCGCTGTAGACATGATCACGATCATGAAACGGCTCATCCCGATCATGTCCACGGGCCCGAATGCGGCCACGGGTCAGGCCACAGCCATGGAGCAACCGGCTCCCCCGCGGCTGCTTTCCCCTGGTCTCGCGTGGCCCCGTGTTTTCTGCTCCTTCTCTGGGGCGGCGTCATGGTTTATTATTTCGCCAGCGGCCGGGTGATTCATTACCTGACCGGATTTGGCGGTTTTCGTCTGCAGTCCTTGATTTGCGGTCTGCTGCTTTGCGTTCTGGCCGCCTTTGAGCTGCTCGTCCGCCCGGTCCCGGCCGGGTCCGAGTCCGAGTCCGATGCAGAAGAATGCCGCGGCTGCGGCGGTGATCACGACCATTCCCATGGCCACTCACACGACCATGGCCACGACCACTCACACGACCATGGAGGATCCAGCGGCGGGTGGGTAGCCAAAGCGCTCACATTTCTGATCTTGGCGGTGCCCTTGAGTGCAGCGGCACTTTATTCCCCGGACCGGTACAGCGACCAATTTTTCATCAACAAAGCGAATGCGGTGACGAGTTCGAGCACTGGGGCGCTGGGTGGAGGCGGGGTCGATTTGGCTAAGCGGGCGGCCAAGGCACGGCCGTTGCCGGGCGCGGCCGACGGGACGGCGGCGGCGGCGGCGGGCGGAGCGACGGCTTTTACGGTGGATGAGCTGGAGCGTTTGAGTGGTGGGCGCACCCCGGAGGGAAATATTCCCCTGCAGCTGGTGGAATTGTTTTACATGCCTGCGCAGACGCGTGATGTGCAGGAAGTCGTTTCCACTCAAGTTATTGAGACAACGGGACAGGCGATCAAAGACAAGCAGGATCCGACGAAAATGCGGCTGTTCCGTTTGATGATGACGTGTTGTGCGGCCGATGCGCGACCGATTTCGATCCCGGTGGAATTTACCGAGGCGCCGCCGTCGTGGCGGGAGATGGGGTGGTATAAAGTGACGGGCACAGTCGAGTACCGGGAGATCAACGGCGAGCAATCGACGGTTTTCAAAGCTTCTGGGCTGACCCCGGGCAAACCACCACGTCAGCAGATGATGTATTAGGCGGGGCAGCTGAGGAGGCCCCGTCGGTGGAGATTTGGGCCTGCGTGCTACAGGCGCGGGCTGGAAATCGTCTCCGCTATTTTCCTTGGGGCGTGCCTTCGGGCCTGCGGCGATCACGGCGCCGGTGACCGAGGATTTTATTCTGGCGGATTGGGCAGCATGCGCATCGGTTTTGGTCCGAGCGGCAGATGAATGGTGATGCGGGTTCCCATTTTTTCCGCGCTTTCGACGGCGATTTCGCCCCCGTGTTCGCGCACGATGCGACGGACGATGAGCAATCCCAAGCCGGTGCCTTTTTCTTTGGTGGTGTGGAACGGCTCGAACAAGTGTCCCATTTGTTCTGGCGGGATTCCGGATCCGGTGTCGCTGACGCTGACACTGACCTCATAATCGGCGAGATCGCTGCGAATAGTGATTTTTCCGCCCGGAGGGGTGGCTTGGGAGGCGTTGCGGATGAGGTTATAAAACGCCTGTTTCATTTGCCCGGGGTCAACCCGCAGCAGCGGCAAATCGGCGCGCAATTCCAGCTTGAGCGTGAGCCGACGATCGGTGATTTCAGGTTCGAGAAAACGCGTGGCGTCGCGGATGAGTTGGTTCAAGTCTTCCAGCTCCAACTGCGGGCGGGTTGGCCGAATGGCGGAAAGAAACTGGGCAATGATGAAATCGAGCCGTTTAATTTCTCCACGGGCGATGTCGAGTTGATCGCGTACTTCGGCGTGGGATTGAGGCGATGATTTGCGTAATTTCCGTTCGAGGAGCTGGAGGTGGATATTGAGAGAATTGAGCGGATTGCCAAGTTCATGAGCCACCCCGGCGGCGAGCAGGGTCAGGGCATTGAGTCGTTCGGACTCGATTTTTTCCTCGGTCATGCGGCGAGTCTGCGTCAGGTCGCGCACGAGCAGCACAAAGCCGAGGTGTTCGTCATCTTCCGGGCCTGGTTTTTCACCGGCATCGGTGATGGGGGCGAGGTAGAGATTAAGGAACCGGCTTTCCGGATAAAACAGCTCGAAGTCGCGGCTGATCGCGCGTGAGCCGTCGACGGCAAGAGCGCCCCACGACAATCCGGGGATAATTTCCGACAATGCCCGCCCCACGGCTTCGGATGGTTCCACGCCAAAAAGCCGACCAGC
>JALRGB010000508.1 GCA_023253575.1 Verrucomicrobiales bacterium | reverse complement strand
TTCGGCGACTTTTCCCGTGCGCTTCGCCTCCTTGTTCATCTCGTCGGCAACCGGAGGGCGGACCCAGTGCGTCCAAGTCTGGTTCGGGCCCGTGTTGGTGGAATACCAAGTGTAGTAATTCGCGAAAAGCATGGGCTTCTTGCTCGTGACGGGAGCCTCTGGGAGCGGCTCCGCAGCCAGCTTCTGGCCGCACAGAACGGCGGTCAGGATTAAAAGAATTTGGCTTAGTTTCATGAGGTTGCGGTCATGTCCGGTAATGGAAGTCTCTCGTTCACGGGAGAGGCGCGAGCAATGCCTAACGACCAAGCTCAGCGACCGCCGCCGGAAACGCCCGGTCGGCTGCAACAATCGCTGCCAAATTACCCGAACCGTTCGGCTACCCAGCGGGGCGGCGGTTCGCTGCAGCGCTCGGGTTGTTAGCCCTTGGTTGTGGTCGTATGCTGCTCATCTGGTGAGTCGAGGCTGATGCTGCAAGAAGCGGATGAGGTCTGCAATGGTCCGAACCTGTCCGTAAAGTGGATTCCGGTCTGTGTGCTCGAAACTGCGATATGCAAGGCTCGCCACGTCTGCTGCAAGGTCGTCCAAATCCTCGTCAACGATGCCAAACTCCTCGCTGAACCTGTCAGCCGGACGAATAGGCACGTCTGCTCGGCCAGAAAGCTCCTGCGTGGACTCATAGACGGCTCGGACGAGAACAGGATCAAAGTCAGGTCCGCGAAAGTATCGGGCAAACTGACAGATGGACTCGCTCAGTCTGGTCTGTGCCATCCGATCAAGTCGCCAGGACTCAAAAATGCCCGCGATATAGATGAAAATAGAGAAGGCCGCCACGATACCGGCTGTGGGCAGCATGTGCGATGGATGCTCAACGAACCACCAAACAACACCTGCACAAAAAGTTGCCAGAATAGCCCTACCTAGCGCAGTGACAGGCTGCGACTGGCGAAGTAACCGCCGATGTCTCAGAATCTGCTTCGATGACTGTCGCATGACGAGTGGCGTGTTGAGTTGGGCGAACGATTCAGCTCTCTCAAGCCTAGTCGGGATCGGGCATGTTCGGAGAATACGGGTTCCGAACTGGAACGGCAAGATCAAATCTTAGTCATTCAGCCAAAAAAAGCGGGTATCTGCAATTTGCTGTCTACCGACCTTAACAGGCTTATTTATACGCGGAGGGAAGCTTTGGAACGACGCCGATTTTTTCGTATTCGAACCCGCTCTCGAGGGGTGAGTAAGAACCAACAATGTCCACGCTGCGTGAGGGAGTGATATCGGCCTCCATTTTCACACTCCAATAAACGGCATTCACGATGAGCCGCCGCAAACCAGGGCATTCCAGATCTGTACCGCTGCCCATCGTTGAATGAAAGACCCGGGCTTGGAGGCCGGTACTGGTCGACCAGTTTTTATACCATGCGACCGGCAGCGGTTCCAATTCCGGATTTGGTGCGTCGTGACGCTTGCGTCCGAGGAGCGGCTGTCCCCAGACCAGAGCGGTGCATCCGGAGGGCAGGCTACCGCCCACTTCATAGGTGCGGTAGACATCGGAATTACCCCAAATGTCACTGACTCCGCGGAGGATGGGATGATCCTTGGCTTCCTCGACGATGAGGCCGCGCGTTGAGTCAGCCATCCATTGGCCATGGTGCCCCATGAAAGATCCACCTAACACATCATTGCCCCAATCCACCTGTCGACCGTCGATCTGATAAGGAAGCGCGGCATGAAAGCCGTGATTTCCGGTCCGCAGCGAAATAATTGGTTTTCCCGAGTCGATGTATTTCACGATCATTTCGCGCTCCGCCATGGGCAGGGTCAGCAATCGAGGAAAGAAAATGACCAAATCGGCGGTGGCCAGATGTTCGAGCCCTGGAATATGGTGCTCCTTGAATTCCCGTCCTTCCTCGGGATAAACCGGCATGGTAGGATCCACTTCCCCTTTTTCGTTGACCCCAAACAGCACTGTGCAGGTAAACCCGTGATGTGTACTGAGGACTTTGGCCATCATGGGCATGGATTGTTCGCTGCGGTATTCCTGATCAGCAGCGATCAACACGACGTGTTTCCCACGACCGGGACCGTCCCCGCCGGGATACGAGAGCCAAGCCTCGCTGTCGAGGCCCAGCGCCGCACCGCACCCGGCCAGCAGGCTGAGGCATGGGAGAAAGAAAAATTTCAATACTTTCATAAAATAAACCGGTTAGGGCCTAAGGCTTGGGTATTTCGTTGACCGTGTAATAAGCGTTGGAGTGGACGAGGCGGCGGTCCTCATGGGAGCGCACATTGGTCAGATCGAACTCATAGATATGGTCTTCGATCAATTTTTCTAGGGTGATGGACACCGAGAGACCGTCGATCGCGGGCACGGCGCGGGTCACGATGGCGGTAGTCTGATCCACTTCCGGGCTACCATAGCCTGCGTCATACACATGAGTGCAGGTGGTGATGCCATAGACTTCGGGCCGGGCGGCCACCTGTGGATCGACCGGCTCGGTGAAGGTGATGCGGAACCCGTTGGTCGTAATGTTGATCTCTTTGATTTCGAATGGCATGACGCCATTCCAGTCGATGCGCTGCAGCGCAAACGGTTCGGTGCCTCGCACCGGCCATTGACTATTGGTGGTGAAGCCTCCGGCGATCAACTGTCCACGCGGCGAGAACTCGACATTCATGATCCCGGTGGCCAAGCCTTCTCGAAATGGATAGCAGGCTCCCTGCCACACGCCATTGATCTGTTCGGTGGTGGCGCGCAGGATCACACTGAGGGAATAATCGCCCAGAAAAATCTGGTTTTCGAACGGTCCGAATTGACCGCCGGTGGTATTAAGTCGGAATCCGGAAATGGAACGTCCCATTTTGATATAGGGAAACCTGACGGCTGGTGGAACCAGTTCCTTGACGCGTTTTTTTTCCACTCCCATGCGCGAATCACTGCGGGGCTCGAGAGCGGGACGGGTCAGACCGGGAGCGTACGGATACCAATTGTAACTGGCGGGATGCCCGAGAAACGCACCTTCCTTGAGGTGTTTCAACGAGCAACTGCCATTCCATGGCCCTTGGCTCTCAATGACAAACATCGCACCTTCAGCATTGGCCCCCACTCCGCCCGGACTGCGCAGTCCGCTGCAGACTGGAATCATTTTTCCCTCCGGGGTCACTTTGACCGCCCAGCCGCGAAAGAGATTATTTGATTCGTAGGAGCCGCTCAACCCCAGAGCTACCCAAATATTGCCCTCCGGATCGTGCTTAGAAGCGAAGGCAAATTCATGTCCCTCGCCATATCCCCAGTTATTGGTCAAGGTATCATAGCGATCGGCGACGCCATCGCCATCGACATCGGCGATGCGGGTCACCTCACCCCAGCTGGTCGCTGTCATGGCGCCATCCTTCCAGGACAGAGAAAACGTTTCGTCCTGACCGCTGGAGAATAGGTGATACTCCGGAGCCGGCGGTGTTTCAAAAGCGCCTTTGACAAAATAGATGTCACCGCGGCGGGTACTGACCGCCAGGCGTCCGTCATCCAGATTCTCGAAGCCACCTGGCCGCATGGGTACGCCGGGTGGAATCGGAATATCCACGAGAGGATAGTATTTCGCTTCTTCGGCGGCCGTTCCCCACATAGCTCCCAGGTCTTCTTGAGCCTGGAGAATGGGAACAAAAACCATGGCCGCCACGGCCGCCTGTCGAATGCTTACCATTGGTATTCAAGAGTGAGAGTGGAGCGCCCCTCTGGAGGGGAAAGCAGAATTAAAACCTCACCAGGATCGCCGGGACGAACCAGACCGCGATGATCGCTGGTAATACGCAAGCGCAGCCGGTCGCTGCTGAATTCGCGCTCTGAATGAGTCACGATCGTCTGGCCGGTCGCCGCGCGAAAATAGAACGGCAGCTGCCCGGCGGGAGCGTCGAACCGAAGAGTCCGCTTGAAATAAGCCTGATCCTTTTCGTCGCGCACGTCTTCAAAATAATCCTGCACCGAAATGTCGCCGAACTGGTAAAGCCAAGAAGGTCGGCGGGAGGCATCCAGATGATACCCCCGGAATTGATATCCATGATCCTGCGGGAACGAATAATTGGTTTTGCCTTTGTACGGCCAGTTATCTTCAAGCGACTTCAGTCGGTGAAAGGGAACACCGGGGGGAAAAGAAATGTGATCCGTGCCTCTGGCGCTGAATGAGCCATAATCGACACTGGCGAACTCGCCTTTCCAGAGTTGGCGCAGCGCCATTTCTCCCGAATCAAATGCGAGGTTGAGGCGCTCTGGGTAGCCGGCGGCGATCCCCCGATAGCCGGCCGCGCTTTGGCCTCGGCAGACCTCGGTGACATCACCGACGCGCAGCTCGTTCGATTCCCGGGACAATCCCAAAGGTTTTCTGGCCCGGGGGCCGTCCTCTAAGTAGGCCCAGAGCGCCTCAATCTGCTGGGTCGTGTCCCCGCCGAGAATAGTCGGCCGAGTGGAGCGACCGTCGGGCCAATAATTGGGCATGATGACGGTGGGGTGGAACCGGGTTGGTTCCCGCATGTAGAGGTGAAACCAATTTTTTTGGAGCCGCCGCGGGAGTTGTGTGATGTCGAGGGCGCTGACCTCTCCGGATTTCTGTCCATTGAATGTGTGGCAGGCGATGCAGCCGAATCCGGTAGTTCCGGTCATTTCATAACCGGCCTCTTTGGATTCGAGGATATTCGGGGCTGGCGGCAGGGTAGCGGCTTCCAGCGTATCGACTTGGCCGAAGAGATCGATGAGATGCCCCACATTGGCCTCGCCGAACTGCGGCATACTGGCATCCAGGTAATCCCGCTGGCGCTGGCCGTGGAGCAGCACATCTCGAAGCCATTCTTTGGTGAGCTTGGCGCCGGCGTCGGAGAGCGGCGGAGGCACTCGACCTTGATCGCCGAGCGCTGGCTGGCTGCCGGTGAAGAGCGCCTTGCGGTCTGGAGACAAGCTACTGAGCCCCTTGCGTTCATGACAGGCCCCGCAATTAAAGGTGACCATCGACTTTTCCAGCTTTTGCCGGTCATCCAGTTCCAGCCGTGACGCTTCCGGCAGCGCCCGGGCCACGAGCTCCCGCTGGCTGTCATCCAGATCAAAGGCGGGCCATGGACCGCGTTCTTGACTCAGGCATCCGCGGCTGGCATCAAGACCGGCCAGCGCCGGAGCTGGCAGGGAGGAAACGCCAAGATCGTCGTGGCAGCTGGCGCAGCCGAATTTTCCAAAGTACTCGCGCCCGCGCGCCGCCAGTCCGGCATCCACCGGCAGCGGAGCCAGCACGGGAATTACTTCAGCGGACGCCGACAACCATGAAGACGGTACCGGCTGCCGCGCATGCTGCGGACCTGCGAGTTCACAGGAAAACGAGGGTTCATGCCCGGTGTGGAAATAAGTGATACGCAACCGGTGCCGTCCGGCGGCAATCTCCGTCGCGGCTTCTAATTGTTTGACGCCGCGGCGGTCGCTCGGCGCCTGCTCAAGAATAACCGTTTCATCAACCTGCACCGAGCCCCCATTCAGGGTCAGAAAAAAAGTATACTTTCCGGCCGCGGCCAGATTGATCCATCCCGTGTAGACGATCGCGCTGTGATGATGCACGTCGTCGAGGCTCTTTAAGTTAAAATCCTGTACCTGCCCGGAGCGTTCCGGCTTGACCTCGTCACTACCCAGCCCTTCCCACACCTTGCCCCGATACATCGTGTACCCCAGCGCCCCCGGCACCCGGGTATTCTGCAGCAAGAAATGCGCAATCCTCTCGAGATCCTGTCCCGGCAGCCGCATGTCAGGCATGCGGCCCGAGGGACGGCTGGCATGCGGGTCCCGCAAAAACCTAACTAAGCTGTCGAAACTGTATTTCCTCTCCAACGCCCCCATCGGGACGAAGGCCGCATCCACCACTTCCACACCGCTGGCGTCACGCGGAGAATGGCAAGCCGTACACCCGCGGGCCTGAAACAACCGGTGCCCGTGCCCCGCCGCCACCGCATCAGGTACCCGTAGTGAAAAATCATTTTCTTGCCGCGAGAAAAGAAAGTGGGTCAGCGCGGTGGCGACCTCGGATTTTTCCGCGGCGGGCAAGTGGCTGAGCACATCGGGCATGGTCGTCCCGGGGTGCACTGCTTGGGGATCGAGGAGAAGCGACTGCACATAATCCGGGTTGACCCGCGAGCCGATGGCTGCGAGCCGCGGCGCCGATTTTGAGCGTTCACCCACCGCCGCCTCGGCCGGATGACAGGCCGCACACTTCAATTCTTCAATCAAAACGTGCCCCTTCAGCTTCGAATCCAGATCACTGGTCACCAACGCAGGAAGGGCCACACTGGCTCGCACAAGGCATGATCCGCCGCATAAGACTATTAAAACTAATAATATACAATACAAACGACCGGCCCTTAGGCGTGGCCAAGTAACGGGTGACGGCAGAGACAGGGACATAACAAACAAAATCGATCCAACCCACTCTACTCAAGAGTTGATCCAAAGACACAGAGATGTGCGTTTTGATCATTCAGGAATCGACGGGTCATCCTTCGAGCAGGCCGCGCAATTGGGAAATATCGAGGGCTTGCGTGAGGGCTTCTTCGCCAAGCACCCCGTCAGCGAGAGCAGCCTTACTCGCCTGCAGGATACGAATTTTTTCTTCTAGGCTATTTTTAATGAGGAGCCGGTAAGCGATGACGGTCCGGGTTTGACCGATGCGGTGAGCGCGATCGATAGCCTGAGATTCAGCGGCCGGATTCCACCATGGATCGAAGAGGATAACGTAACTGGCTGACGTGAGATTTAACCCAGAGCCGCCTGCTTTCAGGCTGATGAGAAAAATGGCTGGGCCTTTGGTTCGATTGAATTTTTCGACCAATTCGCCCCTTCGTTCGGTTTCACCGGTGAGGGAAAAGAGGGGGACCTTATGCGGAGCTAGGCGTGATTTGAGGGTGGCCAGCATGGAGGTGAACTGGGAAAAAATCAGCACCTTGTGACCCTCGGCGACGATGGGCTCGATCAGGTCATCGAGCGCCTCCAATTTGGCGCTGGGCACGGCGGCTCCTGGAAAGAGGAGCGCTGGGTCGCAACAAATTTGACGCAACCGCATGAGGCTGGCCAGCACATGGAACCGGTCTTGTGGGAACTGCCGGTCTTGAGCCACGACGAGGAGGTGCTGTTGCGCCTTTTTGAGCTCGGCTTTATAAAGCCTTTCTTGGGCTTCCCCCATCTCACAAAAAAGGTTTTCCTCGATGCGTTCTGGCAGGTCGCGCGCCACCTGCGACTTGGTGCGCCGGAGGACAAACGGGCGAACGCGCGCAGCCAAATCGCGGGCTCCACCCAGTTCCTCGAGCGACTCGACTTCGCGTTCAAAGCGCGCTCTTGATCCCAGCACTCCTGGGACCGCGAAGGCGAGGATGGACCAGAGGTCGAGCAGACGGTTTTCGATCGGGGTCCCCGTCAGGGCGAGGCGGTGTTTCGCTTTCACGGCGCGCGCGGCCTTAGCGGTGGCCGAGTCAGGATTCTTGATTGCTTGGGCCTCGTCGAGGATGGCCGCGAGGAACGTCACGCGCTCGAGTTTGTCTGCGATGAGTCGAAGCTGCGGATAGCTAATGATGTTCAAGCCGGCCCAGGCGGCCTCATGGTGAAAGTGACGCAGGTCCCGGGCTTTCCAGACGCGCACATGCAAGCCGGGAAGGAATTTCTGCGTTTCGGCGCGCCAATTGTCTGTCAATGATTTAGGGCACACGACGAGAGCGGACAAAGTGGTAGCGGACACGATTTCGGCCCGACCGTCCCCTGCCGCGGGCGGCGGGGCATCGCCGCCGCCGGGATGATCCCTCAGCCAAGCCAACCAGGCGAGAGTTTGCACGGTCTTGCCCAGCCCCATGTCATCGGCCAGCAGCGCCCCGCATCCGGCCTGGGACAGAGCGGAAAGAAAGCGAAAACCTTCAAGTTGATACGGCCTCAACTCCGCGCGCAGCGAGCGAGGCAGATCGGCCGGAACCGCGGCGGCGAGCACCTTAGCTCGCTGATCGAGGCGGGCCCGGGTCTGATCTGGCAACAGCTGATGCAGCGGATCGACCACCAGTTGCAGCGTGTGGAAAAGCCGTTTTTCGCTAGCCAATCCGGACGGCCGCAACCCAGCGGCCGCCAGACTCTGCAACACGGCCGGATCTGTTTCGTCCACCAGTCGCCGAAATCCTTTTTTCCCGAGGTCGACCCATGCCCCTTCTGCATCGAGCAGTGATTTTAATTCCAACGGGCTGAGCGTGGTCTCGGAAACATCGCGCACCGCGCGCAGCTCGAACCAATCCAGTCCATCCTCGACGATTTCGAGCCGGGTATGCAGCGAGACGGTGACGCCCGGCGCGGGCGGAACCGGGGAAGCGGCTGCGCCGACTGAGGGGCCGAGCAACCGCTCTTTCGTGGCCGCCTGCTGACGGGTGGCGAGCAGCAAGGCGGTGGCCATGACGTGGCCGCACGGAACCTCCGGCTTCCCACATGAGCAGGTGAACTGCCACCGGTGTTGTGGAGACCAGGCGACCCCGACCTCGCAGACGCGGCCCCCGGTGGCGCCCACGAGGGCCGCCCATTCCCACGGCCCCAAAGCGGCCAGATGGCGACCGCCTTTGTCCTGCACCACGCGGGCCGCTTGGGCGCGCCCGTCCGGCGGCAGGTCCTCCAGCCACTCATCCAGGGCGTCCCACGCCACCTCAGCTCCCGCGCCAATCATCAGCGGCGGGACCATGGACGGGCTGACGCCGGGAACAAGCCATGACCGATCATTTTTCCTGCTGCCATTGTTCGACCGCCCGCAACGCGGCCACGGCCCAAACGACGGGATAGAGGTTTTCCCAGTACCAGAGTTTGGCGAAGTAGAAGCCGATGGGGGTCGGAGGAAACTCCCGGCCTCCTTGAGTGCGATTGATTAGCCACTGGGCGCCCCGGAGGATGCAGGCCCGATCAGCAGCCGAGGTCCCGGCCAGCGCCGGCGGGACGAGGGCGGTCAGCGCGAGGGATGTTTCCTCGATGCTGGACGGGGTCCCCTGCCCTCCCCCCCAACCACCGTCCTTATTTTGCTGAGCCTGGAGCCAGCCGGCGGCCCGGTTCCGCAGCGGGTCGTCCGCGGCGAGGGCCGCCATCACGGTGGCGGTGCCGTAAGTCGGATTGGTTTCATCCTGCCGGTGCTGGTTACCAAACCAGAGCGGGGTCCATGATCCATCTGGCGCCTGCGTGGCGGCCAGATACCGGCGCGCCGCCGCCATCGGCTTGACCAGAAGCGCCGCCTCTGCCGACGGAAGATGCGGCTGCCAGAAGGCCCACGCCCGCAACGTGTGGGCGGTGAGATCAGGCGAAGAACGATCAAATGGAAGTGCCCCCCACCCGCGGCAAAATGTCGGCAACCCGCCATCCCGGTTTTGCAGGCCACGCAGCCAGCCACAGCCCGCCACAGC
>JALRGB010000464.1 GCA_023253575.1 Verrucomicrobiales bacterium | reverse complement strand
CCGGTGTACAGGCGGGTTGATGGCGGGACGAGCGGGGCCATGGCCGCGGCGGCTGGGGCGCTGGTGATGGCTAGGTGTTGGACGCCGAATTCGGCGGCTTGTTGGGCGAGGGCGGATCCATTTGATCCGGCGGCCAGTCCGACGATTTTGATCCAGGCGGGCAGGTCGCGGGCGACTTTGAGGGCGCTGGTGCCGATCGAGCCGGTGGAGCCCAGGATGACCACGCGTTTGGGCGTGGCGGGGGCGGCGGTGATGGTACTCATGGTGTCATGACCCATTTGAAGTACAGCCAGGCGGCGGGGCAGCTGAAGAGCAAGCTGTCGATGAGGTCGAGTGCGCCGCCGATGCCTGGGAGGACGTGACCGGAGTCTTTGACTTCCATGCAGCGTTTGACGACGGATTCGGCGAGGTCGGCGACGACGGTGATGGCGCCGAGGAAGAGGGCCAGACCGGCGGCGTGGAAGTGGTCGATGTAGATGAGTTTTGACCCGAAGAGGGCGACCATGCCGTGAGCGGCGAGGAAGGCGCCGAGGAAGGCACCGACCAGTCCTTCCCAGGTTTTTCCTGGGCTGATGTGGGGGATCATTTTGTGACGGCCGAAGAGCACTCCGACGGCGTAGGCGCCCATGTCGGTGAATTTGGTGACGGCGATGACGAAGACGAGGTGGAAGACACCGGGCAGCGGGCCGGTGCCGTCCCATGAGGGGAGGAGGAGGAGGCGCCAAGTGAAGCTGAAGAGGAAGGCGATGTAGACAAACCCGGTGACGGCGGCGCTGAGGCGCCACAGGGTAGTTTGTCCTTCGAGGGGGCGCACGAGGGTTCCGGCGAACAATCCGAAGAGGAGCACGGGCAGGGCGGCGGCTTCCGGGATGCCGGGGTCGCCGGTGTGGGTAGTGACGCTGTGCCAGAGCACGCCCGCGGCGTAGCAGGCGCTGACGAGGTAGACCCAGACGCTCCATCCTCCGCGCAGAGGGGGGCCGATGATGCGGCACCATTCAACGATGCCCAGCGCGCCTAAACCGGTGATGATGGCAAAAAAAAGCCAGGGGTTGCCGGTCCCGACGGCCGCGGCAATGACGGCCCACAAGCCGAGAGTACTGGTCAGCCGTTTGAAAAAAACGGCTGACTTGCTGGTGGTGGCGGGCGGAGCGGCGGGCATCGGTGTAAAACCAGACGTTACCTAGCCCGGAGTGCGCCCTCCGGGCAAGGGAGAATGGTCGATTGTCTGCAAAGACCCATTTTTTGCGCTGGACGGGGGTGGCGGCTGGCGGGGGGCGGTTTGAGCGGGTTTCGGGGGGGCGGGGAGGGGCGATAGCGCGGGAGATGGGTGTTTTATGGGCTATTTTTGGCGTGGCGGGGACTTCGGAATGGGGAGATTTTGTGTCGCGGATTGACCCGGGGCGGTGGCCACGTATGGAACACCTGCCATGAGTTCAACCACTGCACCTGTATTCAACCGCAAGAACCCTTGTCTCGCACGCCTCGCCAGGATGGAAGTCCTGACCAAGGGCGGGTCGGAGAAAGACACGCGGCACTTTGAGATTGATCTGGCCGATACGGGATTGTCGTATGAGCCGGGTGATTCGCTGGCGGTGTTGCCTCAGAACGATCCGGCCTTGGTAGCGGAAATGATTGGGCTGTTGGGGGCCACGGGTGACGAGCGTGTCCACAACGCGGACAAAGTGGAAACGTCGTTGCGCGAGGCGCTGCTGAGAGACTGTGTGATCACCACGATTGACAACAAATTATTGCGGGCGGTGGCGGAGCGGGCGCCGGCGCCGGAGCTGGCGGTCTTGATGGAGCCTGAGCGCAAGAAGGAACTGGCCGACTTTTTATGGGGTCGCGAAGTGATTGATGTGTTGCTGGCGTATCCGGCGGTGAAATTCACGCCGGCTGAGCTGGTGCCATTGCTCAAGAAGCTGCAAATTCGGTTGTATTCGATTTCCTCCAGTCTGCGGGCCTGTCCGCGCCAGGTGCATCTGACGGTGGCTACGGTCGAGTATGACAGCCATGGTCGGCACCGTAAAGGGGTGGCGTCGACATGGCTGGCGCAGCGGCTGGATGCCTCGATGGCGATTCCTTGTTTTATTAATCCTGGGAAGGGGTTTCGTCTGCCTGCTCCGGAGGAAGAAACGCCGGTTATCATGGTGGGGCCTGGTACTGGGATTGCTCCCTTTCGGGCCTTTGTGCAGGAGCGGCGGGTGACGGCGGCTCGGGGCAAGGCTTGGCTCTTTTTTGGCGAGCAGCATCGGGCCAGCGACTTTTTCTATGAGGAAGAATGGCAGGCGGCGCTGGCGGATGGATCGCTCACGAAGCTGACCACGGCATTTTCTCGTGATCAGGCGGAGAAATTTTATGTGCAGCATGCGATGAAGAACGAGGCGGCCGGGATTTGGGCTTGGCTGGAGCAGGGGGCGATTGTGTATGTGTGTGGTGATGCGTCCCGGATGGCGGCTGATGTCGATCGGGCGTTGCACGAGATCATTGCGAGTGAGGGCGGATTGTCGGCGGAGCAGGCGGCGGCGTATGTGGAGGCCTTGCGGCAGAGCAAGCGTTATCGTCGTGATGTGTATTAAAATGGCTGGGGGGCCATGGCTGGGGGGTGGGGCGGCGTCCGGACTTTTCCGGCGTCCGGTCTGATGGCGGTTGCCGGTGGGCGGATGTGGAGCAGGATGAGGGCTGATGCTTTCCTGTCCTGTGGTGCACGGTTCATTTGATTCCGGCGGACTTTTCCGTCGCTGGGATGTGATGACTGACGGGGTGCCCGGGCTGGGTGCCGCCGGGGGAGCGGTGGTGCCGACGACGACGGTGGCGGAGGCTGCGGCTTTGGCGTGGCGGCATTCGGCCCGGTGTGTGGGGCGGCTGCATTGGAAGTCACTGCAGGTCGTTGATGCGGAGGCGGCGGCTTCGTGTGATGACATGTTTGAGGCGTTGTGCGGGCATTTGCGACTGGCCACCAATGGCGGGCGCATCCGGCCGGTGATGACGGTTTTTCGCCGCTGGCTGGCGGGGGAGGACGAAGTGCGGATTTGGAATCACCAGCTGGTGCGGTATGCCGGGTATGATTTGGGAGGTGGGCAGGTGTTGGGTGATCCGGCGAATGTCGAGCTGACGGCGGTGGCGAGGCGACTGGGCTGGTGTCCGCCCTCAGAACCCGGGAGATTTGATCTGCTGCCGTTGGTATTGCAGTACGGCTCCGACCTGCGGTGGTATCCGCTGCCGGCGGAGTGTGTGCTGGAGGTGCCGCTGCGGCATCCGCGTTATCCTTGGGTGGAGAAACTGGCGTTGCGGTGGCATGCGGTGCCAGTGATTTCAGACATGATGCTGGCAACCGGGACGGCCGCTCATCCCTGTGCTCCTTTTAACGGCTGGTACATGGGGACCGAGATCGGGGCCCGCAATCTCGGGGATGAGGCCCGTTATCATCAATTGCCTGTCATCGCTGAAGGACTTGGGCTGGATATTCGACAGACCCGTAATCTCTGGCGCGATCATGCGCTGCTGGTGCTCAACGAGGCCGTGCTGCATTCATTCGAGGCTGACGGCGTGCGCCTAGTCGATCACCATCAGGCGACGGCGGAATTTGAGCAATTCTGCCAGCTGGAGAAACAGCGCGGTCGCGAGGTGAGCGCTGATTGGAGCTGGATCGTCCCCCCCATGGCGGGATCGAGCACGCCGGCCTTTCACCGGCATTTTCCGCTGCTCCCGGAGCTGCCAAATCTGCTGTTGCAGGTGCCGCTCTGGGCGACGGCGCGCGGGCGCGCCTTGCTGGTCGCGGCGCCGTGAGGCCAGCGGTCGGTGCGGCAGTGCGAGTCAGGCCGGGGCGGGTTCGCCCTCTGGCTGGACGCTGGTGAAGGCGAAGGCGGTGCCATCAAACAGCCCGCGGTCACTGAGTTTGAGGCGTGGAATGACCAGCAGGGACATGAAGGATAGAGTCATGAATGGGGCGCGGAGGTCGCATCCCATGGCTTTGACGGCGGCCTCGATGGCTGAGTACTGGTGGCCGACATCGTGGCAGCTACCGGTGCTCATCAGACCGGCGACTGGCAGCGGCAGGACTTGAGTCATTCCGGCCGTAGTCACGCACAGCCCGCCTTGGTGATGGATGAGGCTGTTGACGGCGGTGGCGAGCGATTCGTTGTCAGTGCCAACGGCGATGATGTTATGCGAGTCGTGGGCCACGGTCGAGGCGATGGCGCCTTGTTGAAGTTTGAAATTTTTGATGAAGGCGACGGCGGGTTTGGCGTTGTGGTAGCGATTGACCACGGTGATTTTGAGGATGTCTTGAGAGGGATCGGCCTCGAGGTTGCCCCCGATGTTGCGGGTTTCGGCGACGCTTTGACTGGTGACGATTTGTCCGTCGATGGCTTCGATGACATTGACAGTAGTGCCATGTCCTGGGAGGAGGAAGTCGTCGGGTGATTTCGGGCTGGCCGAGAAGTTGTTGATGACTGGATGATTTTTGGGCGGGAGGGAGCAGGATCCATTGGAGGCCAATTTTTCGCCGTTGATGTATGTTTCCAGGATGTTCATGTCCTGAGGGTTGTCGATGACGATGAAGTCGGCTGGATCATTGACGCGCAGCAGGCCGACAGGCAGTTGGTAGTGGGCCACCGGGTTGAGGCAGGCGCATTGCAGGACGTCAAACAGGTCGTGTCCGAGGATCAAGGCGCGTTTGACCATGGTGTTGATATGGCCATGGAGGAGTTCGTCTGGATGTTTGTCGTCACTGCAGAGCATGACGCGGTCCGGGTATTGTGAGATCAGCGGATGCAGCACCTCGAAGTTCCGGGCGGCGGATCCTTCGCGGATGAGGATTTTCATGCCGTGCTGGATTTTGTGCAGCGCCTCGTCGTAGGTAAAACATTCGTGGTCGGTGGAAATACCGGCGTTGATATAGGCGATGGCGGCGTCGCCGGTCAGGCCTGGGGCGTGGCCGTCAACGGGTTTCCCAAACTTGCGGGCAAGAGCGAGTTTTTCCATGACCACCGGATCGTGAAATAAGACACCGGGGTAATTCATCATTTCCGAAAGATACCGGATGTCGCTCCGCTGCAGCAGGGACTCAAGATCGGCCACTCCTAGAACGGCTCCCGCGGTCTCGAAACCGGTGGCCGGAACGCATGAGGGCGCGCCAAAGTTGAATTTGAGCCGCGCATCGCGGGCGTTTTCCAGCATGTAATGCACCCCATCCAGCCCGCAGACATTGGCGATTTCATGAGGGTCGCTGACCGTGGCCACCGTGCCGTGAATCAGCGCTTGGCGTGCAAATTCATACGGCGTCAGCATCGAGCTTTCGATGTGAACGTGGGCATCGATAAATCCCGGCAGGATGTATCGGCCGGGGTCGGGGCCTGATTGCGGCGTGATGGAGGTGATGCGCCCCTCGGTCCAAGTGATTCTTCCGGTGAAAATTGTGCGGTGCACGGCATCGATGATGGTGCCGTCGAGGTGGCCTGACTGGTTCATGGTGTTGGAAGAAAGAGGGCTGAGGCTTGGGGGAAGAAGAAGGCCTGAGAACTGAGGGGTTATTGCCGTTGGGTGGCGTGGGTGTTGGTGGTGGTGCGCAGGTGTTCGAGTTGTGCGGTGTGGGCGGGCTGGCTGGCCAAGTTATTTTGTTCGAGCGGATCGTTTTCCAGATCGTATAATTCCTCGACGAGTGGTTGGCTGGCGGTCCAGCGGATGTATTTCCAGCGTTCGGTGCGCACGCCTTCGCAGGGTGGGATGATGTTGGGCAGGGTGACGTGTTCGTAGAGGAATTCGGTGCGCCAGTCGGAGGGTGGCGGTTGGTGTAGCAGTGGCACTAGGCTGCGCCCCTGCATAGTGGCGGGGACGGTCACGCCGGCGAGGTCCAGCAAAGTGGGAGCGAAATCGACGTTTAGAGTCATGGCGGTCACGGAG
>JALRGB010000458.1 GCA_023253575.1 Verrucomicrobiales bacterium | reverse complement strand
GAATTGAGGACGCCTTGCAGTTCGGTTTGATACCGGTGGGCGATGGCCGGCCGGTATTGATCAAGACAGAATGGGAAAGAAATAGCCACGCTGACGACCGCGGCCAAACCGAACCGAAACAACACCTGCATGAACTTTCGCCACCACGGTTGAAATGGACGATACGTGGCCAAAAGAATCCGGTCGGTGCCAAGAATCACCAAGGCCCACGCCAGCGAAGCCACCAGACAAAACCCAACCCGGGGCTCGGCAAACCGGCTTTGTGCATAAAAAAACATGCCAAAAAACGCCATCGTCGTCGGAATGAGGATCGTCGATCCCAAGACCGCCACCCGCTCGCGTTCCGAGGGCGGACACAAGGCTAGAGACTCCCAGCGAGCTCCCGCCAGCCAGTACAAAAACCCTCTCCACGAGGCTCCAGGGTTCGCATCGTCCGGACGAGATGACTGATTCATGAGACAACGCTAAACTTCCGCGTCCCTTTTGGCCAGTTTCATTCGTGGGCCGGACGCTTTCCGGACGCTGTGTGGCTTGGCATTTCGGGTTGGCGGTGGGCGGCGGGTGTGGTATGAGCGGCGGATGATGAATCGCCGCCATTTTCTCTCTTCTTCGCTGGGTGCTGTTTCGTTGACTGTTTTCCGGCCGTCGCCGGTGGTGGCGGCGCTGGCGGCCAGCGACCGGTATCGTGAGGCGATTGGTATTCAATTGTATACCTTGCGCAACGAGATTGCGAAGGATGTGACGGGCACGCTGCGGGAAGTGGCCCGGGCCGGGTACAAACAAGTGGAGCCGTATCGTTCGCCGCAGACGGCAGACATGATCAAAGCGGCCAAAGACAATGGCATGGCCGTGAACTCGATGCATTTCGACTGGAATACGGTAGTGGCACCGGCGGATGCGGCGATGTCCGACTTTCAGAAAACGGTGGACGAAGCTCGGGGGCATGGGCTGACGCATTTGGTGATTCCTTATCTGGAGGCTGGGCAGCGCGCCTCGCTGGACGACTATAAAAAACTCGCTTCGCGGATGAATCAGGCGGCCGGGATGGCGCGGAAGGCGGGCGTGCAGCTGGCATACCATAACCATTCTTTTGAATTTGAGCCGATGGCTGGCGGAAAGACGGGATTTGACATCCTGATGTCCGAGTGTGCGCCGGAAATGATGTTTGAGTTGGATGTTTTCTGGGTGAAAGCGGGCGGAGTAGAGCCGGTGGACTTGATGAAAAAGCTCAAAGGTCGGGTCTCACAGTTGCATTTGAAAGATCTGAAAGCGGGGCTGTCACTGCCGGTCTACAACGGGATGCCGGCGGATGGATTTAAAGAACTCGGCCAAGGAATCATTCCGATGGAGCCGATCATCAAGCTCGCTGCGGAGATCGGAGTGGTTCATTGCCACGTGGAGCAGGATCAATCACCGGATCCGCTGGCTAGCATCCGCCAAAGTCTCAAATTTCTGGCCACTCTCTAGACATTGGTGGGAAAGACGGCCGGCGTCGTTGATGACCGATTTGGTGGGCCAAGCGGTGACGCCTCGGTGACGCCTCGGTGACGAGTTGCCGGAAGCGGCGGTTTCGAGAGGCCCTCTTTGTGCTGGCGGGCTCTGCACGCGGCGGTGGCAACGGCCCTAGCGATAGACGTAAAGCGCGGCCAAATCACCGGCGGCCGCATCCCAAGGGACGCTGAGTTCGACGAGCGCGCGACGGGTCGACGGATTGGTGTGCCACACTGCCTGCAACTTTGTTTCCTGATCGGGCAGGGCGGTGGCCAGCGGCGCGCCTTCTTCGTCGAGGAGTCGCATTTGCAGGCGTCCTTCGACTGGGCGGATGGTGGCGACAAACAGATATTCGAGACCGCCGATGAGGAAGACGGGACAGAGGTGGGTGGCTCGGGGTTCGAGATGGTGGTGCAGCACTTGATCGCGCACTTTCCATCCGTCGGCGGTGAGACGACGGGCTGCTTCGAGGGCGCGTCGACGGGCGAGCATGGCGAAATCGACTGGAGTGACCTCTTGGGCGCGGCTGGGCGAAGGCAAGGTGGCAGGGGCGAGGACGGCCGCGGCCAGAGTCAGAACGTGGCGGCGGGTCATCATGGGGTGAGCAGGCGGGTCATGGCTGACTGCAGAGTGTCGGCGAGCATTTCGCGGCGGCCGGCCTCGGTGGGCGGCTGTTGGAGGAGGCGGCTGAGTTTTTGAGTGACTTGGAGGCAGCGGGAGACTGATCTTTTGGTTCGGACGTGTTCGCTCAGATTGGACAGTTCGTTTTCGACCCAGCTGACGATGTGCGGGTGGAGACCGACTGGTTCCAAGGTAGGAGCGGAGCGGGCGGCGAGCAGGATGGCTTCGACTTCCATGATGCGGAGCCAGCTGGCCACGGGCAGCAGGCGCGCGAGGTCGGGGTCGCGCTGAGATTCGAGGGCTAGGCGTTGTTCTTCATTAAGCGCCTCGACGCTGCGGCGAAACGTCTCCCATTCGCCGGCTTCTCCCAGCGCGTGAAGCAGCAGGTGGCGCGGTCGGGTGGCCGTGCTGATGCCGAGCAATTTTTCCACAGCGGCGGTGTCGGAGAGCCGCTGGCTGGCCTGAACGTCATCCCGCGCCTGAGCGGCGAGCATGAGTTCGGTGGTCATGATGCCGAGGCGCAGGGCGGCGTGTTCACGGTCGGGGGCGACCGTGGGGGCCGCTGGGCCGTAACATTGGCGCCATCGAGGATTGAGTGAGCGCCCGAGGGAGATGAGGACCTCGGAAACAGCCGGTGCACTAAAGGGAGCAGGAATGGCCCCCGGCGCGCTGAACGGAGCAGCGATGGCTCCTGGCACGCTGGGAAATGAGAGGTCCAGCAGAGAATCAAGCAATGTCTCGCCCATGGTTCAGAGAGTCCATTTATCTTTGGTCCATCCCACGACATGCAGCCGTCGGTCTGCATCAGTTTGCAGAAAAACATCCACGGCCAGCGAGCCCCCGCCGCGCTCGGCCAGCGCTTCGCTCAGATCATCGCTGACGCGCGATCCCTCGGCGGTCAAGACCGGCACGGAGTCGAGGGCCGCCGCCGGGCGGAAAGCCGTCCACGCTCCGGTCTGATCACGACTGAGGAGTAGTCGAAACAGCTGCGGTTCCGACGAAGGTGTAGCCGCAAAATCCTCCCAGCCAGTCGTTTCGGGCGTGATGGCGCTGCGCTCGTCCACCTGCCAGCGGCCGTCATCGTAGATCACGGCCACCGTCTGCGGCACTCCATCGGCATTTTGACAGGGCACCAGTACGACTTGCGACGTGCCGAGTGAATGCCATTGGGCTTGCGACCGGTCGATCAAGGCATACGGCCGACGGGGCGGCCATGAGGCGGTCGCACGGTGCCTCGTCAGTTCAGGGCCTCGTCAGTTCAGGGCCTCTTCAGGTCAGGCATGGCGCCCGGGCAGGCCAGCTTGCTCCGCCTCTCGCTGCTCCTCGGCTGGCTGAAAGAACGAGCCGAAAACCGGCGGGATTTCCTTGACGACGGCCCGCAGGCTGAAGCC
>JALRGB010000208.1 GCA_023253575.1 Verrucomicrobiales bacterium | reverse complement strand
TGGCCCGCCGCCGTCGCCCCGGCGCCTAGATTGCCCGCCGTAGCAGTCTGATTACTCCAGCGTGAGGGTCCGTTGCAAACTGGCAGCCAGCGCCTGATCGTGGGTCACCATGATCAGCCCCGCCTGATGCTCACCAGCGAGTGACTTGAGCAAATCAACGACACGCCCGGCATTCTCGCGATCAAGCGCCCCCGTCGGCTCGTCCGCCAGAATCAACTTCGGCTGATTAATCAAGGCGCGCACTACGGCCACCCTCTGCCGCTCCCCCCCGGAAAGCACACCCGGAAACTGGTCCCGCTGCGCGGCCAACCCCACCCGGTCCAATAACCCCGACGCCCGCTCGGCCGCCCCCACCCGGTTCGGATGCCCCGCCGGTAATGCGAGCGTCGGCACCATCACATTCTCCAATACCGTGCATTGCGGGAGCAGATGATGGAGCTGAAAAACGAATCCCAACAACTCCGCCCGCAAGGCCGCACGTTCGCGCTCCCCCAACCCGGCTACTCGACGCCCGGCCAGCTGTACCTCACCCGCCGTCGGCACATCAAGAAGTCCAATCAAATTGAGCAGCGTACTCTTGCCACATCCCGAAGGCCCCACAATCGCCAGTGATTCTCCACCATCAACCGTGAAGGAAATGTCATCTAGCACCCGCCGCGGAGGACGCCCTGCCGCATCCGGGTAATCCTTGATCAAATGAGTGACTTCGAGAGCGTGCATGGTGAAATTGAAAAACGAGTGAACACAAACACAATCCAAAAGTTGGCCTATTGGGCCTATTGAGCCTGTTCGGCCCATCGGGGAGCCATCCCCCCGCCACGCCGTCTACCATCGACGCCCGGCAGACCATTCCAACGCCCCGGGAGTGACCGATGGGTCTCCTAAATCCCACTTGCTGCCGGGCTCAGGATATTCAAAAACACGCCCTTCATAATTGCGCACCACCGTGCGCGCATGGTTCCGCTGCAACACATACTCCGGATTAATCGGTACCTTGCCGCCACCTCCGGGCGCATCCACCACAAATTGCGGAACGCTGTACCCCGTGGTGTGACCGCGCAACCCTTCGATGATTTCCACCCCCCGGGCCACACTCGTCCGAAGGTGCGAAGACCCCTGGATCAAATCGCACTGGTATAGGTAATACGGCCGCACGCGGCACATCAACAACTTGTGAACCAATGACTTATACGTTTCCACGTCATCATTCACACCGCGCAGCAGCACACTCTGGTTGCCCAGCGGCACCCCATGATTCGCCAACAGCTCAAGCGCCGCCCTCACCTCCGAGGTCAGTTCCTTCGGGTGATTGGCATGCACACTCATCCACAAGGGATGGTACTTCTGCAACATCTGCACCAACGCCGGCGTGATCCGCTGCGGAAGAAAAATCGGAACCCGCGAGCCAATCCGCAAAAACTCAATATGAGGAATGGCGCGCAATCGAGAAAGGAGCTTCTCCAATTTGCCATCCGAGAGCAACAGCGCATCACCACCCGACAACAATACATCGCGAACTTCCGTGTGCTGCTCCAAATACCGAAAAGCCGCCTCAAATTCAGTGTGCAACTCCTGCTCCCCCACCCCGCTCACGACCCGACTGCGCGTGCAATACCGACAATAACTGGCACACCGGTCAGTCACCAAAAAAAGCACCCGGTCCGGATACCGGTGCACCAGCCCGGGAACCGGCATGTGGCTATCCTCACCACACGGGTCACTCATCTCATCCGGATCCTCCCAGCTTTCTTCAATCCGCGGAATCACCTGCCGCCGAATCGGACACTCCGGATCAAGCGGATCTACCAGATTGAAAAAATGCGGCGTAATCGCCATCGCCAACTTGTCCTTGGTCAGAAGCACGCCCGCGCGCTCTTCATCCGTCAGCACCAGATGCTTTTCCAGCTGGGCCAAGGTCGTGACACGATTTTTCATCTGCCACGTCCAGTCATTCCACTGTTCGGGAGCAACGCCGGCCCAATAACCGGGAGCGGATGAAGAAAAGCCCTTATCAAGGGCGGAGGTAAGGGTATGCATCGGCGTCAAAACCATCTGGTTGATGACAATTCATACTAAGGGACGGCACCACGAAGTCAATGTCAGGCCGCCCCCTCTCTCACATACACTTTTTCCCAATACCTGCCTCCACCTGCAGAGCGACGTCGCTCCGCTCTCAAAGACCACCCGGCCCTCAGCCACACCTCAGTCTTTCTTGCTTTTATGACCGCTCCGCTCACCGCCTCCCGCACTTCCCGTATAACGATACTTTTCCGGCTGGCGCAAGGCGCGGGGATGTTCACTGGTCGGACGATGATCCTCACGACTGCGATTGGAAGAAGACGAGGAAGAAGATGAGGACGACCGGTGGGACGTCTCTCTCTCCCCCGTATATCGGTATTTTTCCGGCTGCAACAGCGCCCGCGGATGAGAGCTCGGCTGACGGTCATCATCCCGATTCCGAGATGACGAAGAACCGCCCCGCGATGAATCTGAATGTCGATACTTCGTTCCTGAACTGCCTGAACTACTGGAACGAGGCTGCCTCCCGTGCAGTTCGCCCTCCCGGTCACGATACGTATTTTCCTTCAAACTGATCCCTCGGTCTTTGTACCATTCTTTAGAATGGTACCCCGTAGGCAACTGGCCCCGATCCTCCTGCCGATAACGAACCAGCTTCAATTCCTCATCACTACGATGATGACGATATCGTTGGTAGTTCGACCCATGATCATGACGATAATGCGAGTAGCGGTCGTCGTCCCACCAGCGATAACTGTAATAACGCCCCCCGTAATAGTACGGATAACGCGTTGAATACGAAACATATCCCGAATACGCCGCCGGATGGTAGCTGTAGTAATCGTCGTTCCAATCGTCGTACACGTACCCGTACCCACCCCCATAATAAGGACCACCTCCGTAGCGGGGCCCGCCACCGTAATACCCGTCATCGTAGACGGTGCAAGACGCAAGCCCAGAGCCGACGGCAACCGCCGCCAACAGCCAACGCAGGACAGGAGCAAAATGTGATGGATTCATGGGATTTAAGAATGATTACGCCTCAGGTTGACGCGACACGCCAGAATAAATTCATACCCGAAGAATCATGACCACAGCGCTTTCGTCAGAAAGTGCAGGAAGTGCAGGAATTTTCGGCTCCGCACTTGGCGGTGGCGAATTTTCGTGTTGGTTGCAGCAGGATGCTGCTCATCATCGACAATTACGACTCATTCACGTACAATCTCGTCCAATATTTTGGCGAATTGGGGGCGGAGATGAGGATTTTCCGCAACGATCAGATCACACTGGACGAGATCGCCGCGCTCGCGCCCGAACGACTCTGCATCTCACCAGGTCCGTGTTACCCCCGGGAGGCAGGCATCAGTTGTGAAGCCATACGCCGGTTCGGCCCGCACATGCCGACCTTGGGCGTCTGCCTTGGACATCAAGCGATTGGAGAAGTTTTTGGTGGAGAGGTGGTGCGAGCCCCGCGCTTGATGCATGGCAAGACCTCACTCATGCACCACGACGGCCGCGGGGTCTTCGCCGGACTTCCCCAGCCATTCGAGGCCACCCGCTACCACTCCCTTATCGTCAAACGCGAGTCGCTGCCCGACTGCCTAGAAATCTCCGCCGAAACAGATGAACAGGAAATCATGGGACTGCGACATCGTGAACTCCCCATCCATGGCGTGCAATTCCATCCCGAATCCATCCTGACCCGCGACGGCAAAACATTGCTCAAAAATTTCCTCGAGCTCTAGGCCTCCTCCTTCCCCTCGAAACCCCTCCCACACCACCCCATCTACCCGCTCGTGCGCCCTCACCTCGCCTACGTTTTCGAGAGGTTTCCCAGTTTCACCCAGACGTTTTGTGTGCGCGAGGTGGCCGCGTTAGAACGTCAGGGCGTGCGCCCACTCATCTTCTCCATCCGTGATCCACGGAATGAAGTACCCCGAAATTTCCCATCGGAACTATACGATCGCGTCCACTTTCTCCCTCCCGAAAAACAACTGATAGCCTGGGTCAAAGCAGAAAAAGAAGCCAACCGGCTCCCGCAATACCTCGTCCTCAGCCTGCGCCATTGGGGTGCCCGCCCCGACAAATTGCGCGTCTACGAGGCTGCTTACATCGGCCAAAAAATGCGCGAAGCCGGCCTGCATCATGCCCATTCCCACTTTGCAGGAATCGGGGCCCGGGTCGGATGGTGGCTGCACCACGCTTTCGGGTTTTCCTACTCGTTCACCGGTCACGCCAATGACATTTTTTGCCTCGAAAACGACCTTGACGTCACCCTCGGCCACCTGATGCGCGACGCCTCGCTCGTTATCACCGTCAGTGACTTCACCGCCAACGATTTGCGCCACCGGTTTCCCGCCGCCAGCCACAAAATTCAAAAGGTCTACAACGGTCTGGATCTTTCGCGCTTCGCCCGCCCCGTCACCAACAGCCAGATCCCGACCGCCCCCACCCCAACCTCACACCCGCACACCACCCCGCTGATCCTGAGTGTCGGTCGCCTGATTGAAAAAAAAGGCTACCCCGATTTGATCCACGCGTGCGCTCAGCTCAAATCCCGCGGGATCAAGTTTCAATGCCACATCGCCGGCGAAGGCCCGCTCGAGTCCGAGCTCCGCACCCTGATCACGTCACTCGATGTCGCAGACTGCATCACCTTGCGCGGCGCCGTGTCCCAAGACGAAATCATCCATTCGCTTCACGCAGCCACCGTCTTTGCCCTAGCCTGCGCCACGGAAAAAGACGGCGGCATGGATAACCTTCCCACCGTACTCATGGAAGCCATGGCTGCCGGCGTCCCCTGCGTCTCCACGCGGCTGGCAGGAGTTCCCGAAATGGTGGAACACGGCGTGACAGGTTTCCTCGTGGCTGAACGCGATCCTCATACCCTCGCCGAGGCCATGGAAAAATTACTGACCGACCCGGCCCTCGCCGCTCGCATGGGAACCGCCGGCCACGAACGGGCCCACCGCCTGTTTGCTCAGGAAATTACCGCTACCCACTTGCTCCATTACTTCGCCGCCCGCAGTCTCATGCAGGTCGACTGGCCCCTCCTAGCCAAACACCCGTCGCTGATCCGCGCCCGCGCCCAGCAAATCGCCTGGCGCCTGCGCCGTCTGGCCCGACACGGAGGCCGCCGCTCGCTACAAGGTCCGGAATTTTTATCCCCGCGCTCAGGCTAACTATCCCCGGTCGCTGCTCCCCCGTGCCTTTTTCGGAGATGGTTCTGCCGGGCCGTTAGCTACCGCGGCCATCGCCACCGCTGCCTGAGCACACGTCAGGGGCACGACTGCCGCAGCGCCTTTTGCACTTGCCCCGTGGTCATCAAGCGCGATCTCTGGCCGGGGAGCAAATGTCGGTTCCACCCGCGCCCGACCGGACCAGATCTCCAACAACACCGTCGTCACCGCCAGAATAGCAGGCCCAAGAATAAGCCCAGCCGCCCCAAACTGCAGCAGCCCGCCCAACACCGAAATGAAGGCCAACACCGTGGGCAGCTTCATCCGGTTCCCTACCAGAATGGGACGCAACAAATTGTCGATCGTCCCCACCACCAGCAGCCCCCAAAGCGTCAAAACAAGCGCCTGCCCCCAACTCCCATCCATCACCAAAAAGAGCGCCGCCGGTAACCACACCACAAACGCCCCTAAAACCGGCACCAACGCTAACACCCCCATCACCGCCCCCCACATCAACGGCGCAGGCAACCCCAGCCACCAAAACATCAGCCCCCCTAAAAGCCCCTGCAACGCCGAAACCACCAGCGTGCCATAAATCGTGGCCACAATCGTGTCGCCGACCCGGCGGAACAGTCGATTCATGTCCGATGGTCGCAACGGGGACAATGACTTGATCATCTGCAAAGCCTCCCGGCGATCCCGCAAGAAAAAAAAGAGAAGGTAAAACGTCAGCACAAAATCCACCAACTGAAACACCGACCCTTTGACAATCAAGCCCGCGCGAGAAATCAACCAGCCCGTTAATGATTTGACGGTGCCGGGCAGGTCAATGCGCTGATCAATCTGTGTCACCAGTGATTCCAGAGCCGGAGACGCCTGTAATCCGCGTCGCCACTCCCCTGAGTTCACTTTGAATTCAATTAATTCCGCCCCCTTCGCGGCCTGCACGACCAGCTTCTGACCAATAAACGTCAGCGGCACCACCACAATCAAGGCAATGACCAACACCGCCACCATGGCCGCCAAAGCGCGACTCTTCATCCGGGCCTCCAACCATCGCTGGAAAGGCGCAAACAAAACCGCCAATCCCAACGCCCAGACCAGCCCCGGCAAAAACGGCATCGCCATCCGATAACACAAAAAGAAACCCAGCACCGTGGCCACCATCAACACCAGCGTCTGCACGTGCGTCTTGGATCCCCAGTCATCAGGAACCTGGTCCGAGGTAGGCGTGGGTTGAGATGGATTCATTCGATACCCAGCAGGAATTCAGCCAATCAAAGATTTGCTTCCCTTCATCATGCCGCCCATTCGCTAAGACGCAATCCACCTCTCATCCGTCACTCCCCGGCCCCACTCCCCCAAAAAACCCGTGGCCCGCGCCCATTCGACCCGAAATCCATCCGCAGGACACCGCCCCTACTCGACTCTAGCCCCCACCCCACCCAGCCCAGAAATCAAGACTCGCGCGTCTCCTTCCCGACGGGGTCCGCCGCACAGACGGCCGCAAACTCACGAGCCATCCGGCCCGCGGAAAAATCCCGCTCGACCGCGGCCCGACCACGGCGCCCAACCACCTCCGCCAGCCCGGGCGTCAACAACAACTGCTCCAAGGCCGCCGCCAACGAGCCAGCATCATCCGGCGCACATAATACCCCACCCCCAGTCGCATGAATCAGCTCCGGAAAAGCCGCATGCTCGGGCTCCACCACCGGAATCCCACACGCCATCGCCTCAATGACAAAAAGACCAAACGCTTCACCATAAATCGCCGGTACACTCAAGACACTCAGCGATTGAAGGAAACCTGCCTTCTCCCCAGCCGGAATATTCGGAAGAATCTCCACATCCCCACGAACCCCAGCCTCGACCAGCCGCGCTTCCTGACTGCTCACATAGGCCTCGTCCACCGCCGTCATCGCCCCACCCACCCGCAACCGCAGCCCAGGTAGCGTGCCGCGCTGCTTGATCATAATAAAGGCCTCAATCAAAAGATGCAGGCCCTTGCCATGACATAAACGAGCAAAATACCCAATCGTCGGCACCACCGGCAACGCCGCCGCCGGCGCCAGACCGTCCAGCGAAACCCCGTTGCGCACCACCGCCACCGCCCCAGAAGGCAATCCCATCCGCCGGGCCATCAAATCAGCATAATATTCGCTAACCCCCACAAAACGATCCACATGCCGGGCCGTCGCCGCCAAGCCCGCCCACGCAGCACTTCGATGCGGCTCCGGCAGCGAATCAAGAAATGAATCCTCGCCTTGCAGACTGCAAATGACGCGACATCCCAACTGGCGCTTGATCCCGGGCGCCAACCCCGCCAGCAATCCATTGCTCAACGCCACCACGTCAGGCTGCAGCGGAATCAGCCATTCCATCAGCCGCTGCCATTCTTTCGCCTGATGACTGTCCGTCCCGCGCAACGTCTCAACGGTCATCTCACCAAGATCGCGAGCCCGCGTCATGCCAGCAAAACGCGACACATAACGCAGTAGCCCAGTCGCATCAAAAGCCCGGTCCAGCCAACGGGGCGTGTGCCGAAAGATCGCCAGCTTCTGCTGGAGAAACATGTTGATACCACCGGCAAAAAGCGGCGCTTCCGGACTGGCCTCCGGCTCGTCAAGGACCAACGGCAAATACAATGGCACCAGATACGCATCATGGCCTTCAGCCCGCAACGCCCGAACCAGAGCGTTGTCACGATGGCAGTTGCCGCAATGGAAGTTGCCCGTCCCAGCCGTTAAATGCGCGATCTTCATCTGCCACTCTACTCCGGAGCCGGCCGCAGCCAGTCCGGAAAAGAGCTGATTCGACCCCCGGGGGCGGCCGGAGCCCCCCGTCACTCGACCGGACGCACTGCACCTGGTAGAGCAGTCAACCGAATGTCCTTATACTCAATCTTCGTCGGCGCGCCAGAATGCAGCTGCAGCGCCAGCAAACCATGCAACTCACGCTCCTCCTTCGGCTGCTGATCATTGACCGGAGCCCCGTCTGGCTTGCGGTCGATATACGTGCGGTCAATGACTTTCGTCGTCGTCACTCCATTAAGGCTCAATGTAATATGCTCACCAGCAGCCGTAATCACATACTCGTTCCACTCGCCCGGCTGGAATGCCATTTTGACTTTCGCCGCCTCCGCAAACCGCGTTTCAGCTTTTTCACGCCCAGCCCGATCATGGACCACTTTCACCCCATGGGCTCCCAACAACCCTCGCCCATGCTCGTCCCACAGCACCCCGGCATAATTGCCGCTGTTATCAATGTCCGCCTGATACCCTTTGATGCCGTGGCCATTATCAATCGACTGACTCCGAAACTGAATACCCGCATTGGCGTCCGCTCCGCCCGTCAGTCGGAATTTTAGACGCAACTCAAAATCCGCCAACTTGCCGCCACCCCACGTCAAAAAGGAATTCTGAGTCAACGGCCGGTCAGCCGTACTTTCCCCAATAATGACTCCATTTTCGGCCCGCCAGAAAGCGCGATCGCCCGTCCACCCGTCCAGCGAGTCGCCTTGATGCAACACCAGCGACCCATCAGCCGCCGCCGCCGGACGCTGCTGCAAATGCACAAAGGTTCCTTTTTTATTACCCACCACCACATCCATGCGCCCATCCGCGTTCACATCAGTGGCCATGACCTGCGTTCCCACCCCGGAATCATCATCAATAAAATGCGGCTCAAACGTCACCTGGCCAGCTCCCCCACCGCGCACCGTGCGAAACCAATACAACACCGCCGGATCCATGCCTCCCGCATCAGCTCCATTGTGCGCAAACCACCGCTTCCCCGTGACAAAATCCAACACTCCGTCCCCATCAAAGTCCGCTACGTCCAAAGCATGATGCTGGCTAAACGCCACCCGGCTCGGACTGGTGTCCGCCTCATCGCCAATAATCAAATGCTCCTTCCACTGCTTCCCGCCCCCATCAAGATTCTCAAACCATGAGAAACCAAACCCATGGGCCGCCATCGAGGTCAAAACATCCGAGTCGCCATCACCGTCAAAATCATACGCATACATTTGAGCCCCGCCCGTTCCAAAGGGGGCTTCATGCGACGTCCACTCCGGTTGCATGCGCAAATCCGCCGGCTGCTCCATCCACCCCGACTTCCATAATAAATCCACCCGCCCGTCATTATTGACGTCTCCCAGCCCAAGCCCGTGCGTGAACCGCCCCATCCCCGGAATAACCGCCGATACCGGCGTAAACCGCCACGTCTCCGCCGGGTCTTCCCACCGCGGTTCCGCAAAACCAAAACGCTCGCCCACCGAACACACAATCTCCGGCTTCTTGTCGCCGTTCACATCCACAAATGTCGGCGATTCATTGTCCACCCCGTTCAACGCCACATGGCGCTTCCATAACCCCTCCGCCCCCTGCGGGTTCTCAAACCAATACGCCTCCTCCCCAGGAAATCCCAATACCTTCACATCATCCCACCCGTCACCCGTCACATCATACACATACGCAATAAAATTTCGCGAATACGTCCGGACATCAAACCGCGGCGCTTCGTAAATTTTCGTCCCCTTCTTGAAGTCAGGACCAAAAAAAATGTTCGGCCCCGAGACCACATCGCGTACCCCATCCTTATTAAAATCCCCCACCGCCGCCCCCTCACTGTGAAATTCCGTGCTCAATACACGAGTCTCAAAGGTAATCAGTGGCGTCGCCGCCTGAGCCTTAGTCGGCGCAGCCTGAACGGTCAGAGTCGCTGCCGGAGCCGTCAGGGCCAATAATCGCAAGAAAGGTGATGGTTTCATAAAATGGGGGTGATGAGAGATGATCACTCGAACGCGGGCACCAGCCATCCACCGCGGAATACCAGTGCCGCCTCCACCCTAAGCCGCTCCCCCGCCGGGCCCAAGGGAAAAATACAGCCCGCCCAAACCACCACCCACCCAACGCAAATTTTTCTTCCAACGAGGGGGATTGACTTGAAAAACAAGGTCGACCATGAGTACAATACCTCAGCATGTCATCCGATCCCGAAGGTCTGCACGAGCGCGCCCGCCAAGCCGATAAAATCGTCAAAAATCCATCCAGATACAAGATCTGCGATGGATGCGAATCCATCGTCGTCACCGCCGCCGTCACCTGCCCGTCGTGCCACAGCTACCGCTTCGACGAAAATGCCGACGCCGTCACCGCCCAAGCCCGCCGCTTGGCCTTGCGCGAACGCCAGTCCGTACTCGCCAGCGACTTCGAATAACCCCTCCATCGCTAGAAACCACCCGCTCAGCCGCTTGGCAACGACTCACGCCCACAAAAGCGGCCG
>JALRGB010000222.1 GCA_023253575.1 Verrucomicrobiales bacterium | reverse complement strand
GATGGCGATGTGGAGACGGTTATCACCGTGTGTGGAAATGCCGGTCAAGTCTGTCCGGTTTTTCCGGGGCAGATGAACCGGCATCATTGGGGGTTTGATGATCCGGCCCATGCTACGGGCAGTGAGGATGAACAGCTGCTTGTTTTTCGTCGCGTTCGCGATGAAATCCGCCGGGTTTTTGAGGCGTATGCGGCGGGACGGCTGGATGAAAGCAAGGTCTGAGCAAGGTGTGCGGAAGTCGTGCGTGTGGATGAAGCCGCCGCATGTGGGGGGGCTGGAGCGTTGAGTTTTTGGGTGCGGGTGCCGGGCCAGGGTGTTGGGCGTTTTCGCGGGGCCGCGGTTGTCCGGGTTTTCGGTTGATGGGGCGACGAATTTTCCGGTGAGGAGGGTAGAGGGAGGGTGAAAGGACTTGAAAAACCTGCCGCTTGTGTTGGGCGCGCACCCGGTCATGATAGAGCGCCGCCGGAATGCGCCTTTTTGTCTCCCGAGTCCGGGAGTCGCGTCCAGACTCTATGCCAGTCCCGGCCCATTGCAGCCTGTGAAACAACCATCCGATTCCCACCCTCCAAAAAAATCTCTCCTCGGCCGCCTCACCAACGGTCTGAAACGCTTGTTGGGCGGCACCTCCGCAGGAACCCCCGCTGCCGCCTCGCCGCCTCCACCAGCTCGTTCGAAAAAAGATCTTTTTCCAGACGAAAAATTTGAGCCCGGCGAAGGCTCGAGCCGTGAAAGCCGTGATGGGGCGGGTCGCGGTGGCCGCGCGCGCACGGGGCGTGCTCCCGGCGGCGACGAGCGCCCGGCCAGCGCAGGGGCTGGGGGCGGTCGTCCTTCTGACGGGAGGGTTGTCAGGCCGGGTGCCGCGGGCTCCGCGGACGCCCGACCACCGCGTCCACCGCGCGAGGGACCACCGCGTGAACCGCGTCCTCCACGCGAAGGAGGTGGGCCCCGAGATCAACGATCCGGGGAGGGTGGCGATCGATTTGTGCGAGCTGAGCGTTCTGGTCGTGCAGATGACCGGGGGCCCCGCCCGGAGCGAGGTGGACGGGGTGGTCGCAGTGGAGGGCGTGATAGCCGTGATGGTCGCCCGCCGCGTGACCGTGATCCGGAAGAAGCCCGTGGTCCCCGCCAGCCGCTGCCGCCTGCCGGGCCGCCCCCAGAGCCGCCGGCCGAGCCCGTGGGACCTTTTCCGGAAGCCTTTGAGACGCTTGGCCTCTCGCCGCGTGTTCTCGGTGGCATTCGCGACATGGGGTATAGCACGCCGACCACTATTCAGGAAAAAGGCATTCCTCTGGCGCTCGCAGGGCGTGACATGATCGGGGCCTCCCAGACCGGCACCGGCAAAACCGCCGCCTTCGGCTTGCCGATTCTCTCCAAGCTGGGTGCTCCGCAAAATGCCCCTCGCGTTTTGATCCTGGAGCCCACGCGCGAGTTGGCGGCGCAGGTGGTCGAGGCCTTTGACAAGTTTAACGTCTATACCGGTCTCCGCACGGTGGCTGTCTATGGGGGTGTTGGATATGATAAACAACGCCGAGCCTTGCATGAAGGCATCGATGTCATTGTGGCCACCCCCGGTCGATTGCTGGACTTTATCGGTGATGGCACCATCTCTCTGGCCAGCCTACAGTACCTCGTGCTCGACGAGGTCGACCGCATGCTCGACATGGGTTTTCTGCCGGACGTGCGTCGAATTGTCGACTATTGTCCGGACCAGCGGCAGACCGCCTTCTTTTCTGCGACGATGCCGGCGCAGATCAAGACGCTGGCCAATTGGGCGTTGAAAAACCCTGCGGAAGTCGAGGTTGGGATTCGTTTTTCACCGGCCGAGACCGTCAGTCATTATTTTTATCCAGTGGCAGCTGACCAGCGCGAGCAACTGCTCAAGGCCTTGCTGGAGAAGACTGACTGGCAGAGTATCATGATTTTCACCCGCACCAAAATGCAGGCTGACCGGATTTATGGTATGCTCTCGACGAGTACCGCGCACAAAGTCGCGGTGATGCACAGCGACATTGCCCAGCGCGATCGCGAGAAGGCGCTGGCGGGTTTCCGGGACGGGAGTTTTGAAGTGATTGTGGCGACTGACTTGGCGGCGCGCGGACTGGATATTTCGGGGGTTAGCCATGTTATTAACTACCAAGTTCCCGAGAATCCTGAAGATTATGTCCATCGTATCGGGCGCACGGGGCGCGCCAAAAAGGAAGGTGACGCTTATACATTGCTTTCTGCGGATGAGCTTGAGTGTGCTGAATCCATCGAGCGCCTGATTGGGCAAACCATTGAGCGTCGTCAGTTGGAAGGATTTGATTACGAGTATACGGCGTTACTGGATCCCCACGCTGGTAGTGCGGAAAAGTTCAAAAAGCTATTCCGAAGTGCCAAACCTACAGGCAAAAAACGTCGTTAAGTAGAAGCCGATCAGAGGGAGGCGGGGCTCCCTCTAATTTGGTATTTTTCCGCGTTCGCCTCATCATTCATTTATTTTACGGGAATGGCTTTGTTGCTTGATGAACCGGCGTCTGCGGAGTGGCAGTCGCGTCTGCTTTATGGGATTCTTGATACCGGTTATCTTGCCCCGGAAGATTTCCCTCGGGCGGCGCGCGAGCTGATCGCTGGGGGGGCTGGGATTTTGCAAATTCGGGCTAAGCGTCAGTCTGCGGCGGAGATTGAGGGACTGGCTTTAGCGGTGCATCCGTTGACTCGTGAGGCGGGAGTTCCCTTAATACTCAATGATTTTGCCGAGGTGGCGGCGGCGGTTGGATGTGAGGGGGTGCATGTCGGTCAAGACGATGCGGGCGTGGCTCGGGCGCGTGCGGTCGTGGGGCCCGGTAAAATTGTGGGGAAGTCGACCCACAGTGTGGCGCAGGCGGTGGCGGCCCATGCTGAGGGGGCTGATTACATTGGTTTTGGGCCGTTGTACGCGACTCCTACCAAGCCTGGGCGGCCGGCTATTGGTTTGGCAGATATTGCGGAGGTTCACCGGTTGGTGTCGATTCCCATTTTTTGTATTGGCGGCATCAAGCGGTCGAATCTGGAGGAAATTTGTTCCGCTGGGGCCCGGCGGGTGGTGATTGTTTCGGAGATGCTGATGGCGGCGGATCGATCGCTGTATGCTTCCGAGGTGGCGGCGCGGCTTCCGGGGTGAAGTAGGTTAATGGCTCCGCTGGCGGTCCCGCCAGCGCCACCAGCCGGCCAGCAGGCTGCCCATGACCGAGTGCATGACGCTGGAGATGGCGCACGGAACAGCGGTGAGAGGGTCAGCAAAGTGACGGCGCGCCAGCACCACGCCCAATCCCGAGTTTTGCATGCCGACTTCGATAGAAATGGTACGGGCGCTCTG
>JALRGB010000190.1 GCA_023253575.1 Verrucomicrobiales bacterium | reverse complement strand
GGAGAATATCCTTCGTGAAGCAAGGCATGTTCGGGGGCGTTGCAGCCGAGCAGGTAGAGGTAGGTATGCGCCAAGTCTGCTTGAAAGCCAACTGTTTCCGGCATGCCGACTTCTTCCAGCGTGTTGAGCATGGCTTTCCATGAATGCATACCGCCCCAGCAGATCTCGCCCTCGGCGGCTAGGCGCTCGCCATGATCTTGGGCTACTTTGGCTGCCTCGCGAAAAGTCTGGGCGATTTTTTTGGTATTGCCCACAGGATCTTCGGCCCACGGAGCCACGCCAGTGGCTGAATCAATGCGGATGACGCCGTACTGGCGGACCCCGTGCTCTCGGAGCACTTTGCCAATGCGGCAGGCTTTTTCGACCGCGAGCACAAAATTTTTGCGATCCTGCTCGCTTCCCATTGCGCTGCCGCCGACGGTTCCCGGCCAGACTGGAGCCACGAGTGATCCGACGGCAAGCCCATGGCCGGCGATGGTATCCGCGATGGTGCGGATGGCGTCATCGGAGGCATCCGGATCGATATGAGGATGAAAAAGGAACAAATCCACGCCCTCAAATTTTTGACCATCCACCGACGCCTTGGCCGTCAGTTCGAGCATACGGTCGAGGCTGATGGGCGGGTGGTCCGTGCCGGGCTCCTTGCCGACGAGACCGGGCCACATGGCGTTGTGCAGTTTGGGGTAGGTATGGGACATGGCGGGAATTGGTGGGGGTTCGGGGTGCGAAATGATGGCGCTTCTGGGATCAGCGATGCCGGAGGAGAATTTTTACCCTCCGGTGGCGGTGATGGCAAGCTAGAGAACGCGGAGGCGTCTATGCAGCGTAAGCCACTGGCTGGGGCCGGCGCACGGCCCACCGCCGGGCAGAAGTCCTAGCGCATGGCCTCAAACCGTTTCCGCAGCAGATCTTTCTGGCTGGCTCCGCCCAATTTGGCCTGGGTTTCGGCAATATAATTGCGCTCCATGGCATTTTTGGTCGGCCGGGTCGTTTGGTAGAAAACCCCGTATTTCCCTGGAGCGGGCAGGTCCGCCAGCGCCCATGCAGCCACGTCACTAGAAGTATCGTGCTGGGTCTCATCGATCGTCTCGAAAACCCCACCCTTGCGCGGAACGGCGTCATCAAAGGCACCAGGATAAAACATGGTGCACTCGCTCATGCATTCGACCACGGAAAAACCATCATGCAAAATGGCACGTTCGAACATCTGATTCATGTGCGCGACCTGCGCGGCGTGCGTGCGAGCGACGAAACTAGCCCCGGTGGCGAGCAATTGTTTCATCGGATTGATGGGGCGGTCGAAGCTCCCTTGAGGATCGGTCTTCGATTTACGGCCGACTGGAGAAGTGGGGCTCGTCTGGTTTTTAGTCAGGCCGTAGACGAAATTATCCATCACGACATATGTCAGGCGGATATTTTTCCGAGCGGCGTGGTTGAGGTGGTTGCCACCGATGGAGAATCCGTCGCCATCGCCACCGAAGGCGAAGACGTGCAGGTCTGGGCGACTCAGCGAGATGCCGGTGGCCAGCGGCAGGGCGCGGCCGTGAATGAAGTGGATACCGTGGCTATTGACGAAGTAGGGGAAGCGCGAGGAGCACCCGATACCTGCCACGCACACGATTTTTTCGTGAGGCAACTGCAGCTTTTCCAGTACTTTATAAAAACTGGCGAGCACGGCAAAATCACCGCATCCAGGACACCATGTCGGGTGGTCGGCGGTCAAGATTTTCTTCGTGAGCCTCGGCTCAACGGACTCAGGAGAAGCGGCGGACGGGGTGAGCGTGGTCGCAGAAGCAACCGGGGCGGCGGCGGACATGGCGGGGATTGGTCGGGAATGGGGTTGCCGAAATAAGCAGACAAATTCATCTTGGCGAAGGGAAAATCGTGGTTTCCTCGTGATTCAGGGCGGGTAGCGGTCGCAGCGCCCGGCCAACGCATCCCTTTGGTGGAATCGCACGTTTACGTGTACATATGATTCCATTCCTTGATCTGGCCCGGTCGTGGATTCTGCTGGCCATCAGCGGGGCGATCGTCATGCTGTCGTCATGCGCCGGGCCCGCACCCGGTCCACATCATACCGCCACTACGTCCCCACCCGCTCACCGCATGCCCAAATCCCCACTGCGTACGGTCCCGATGGTCGATCTGCCACGCTTCATGGGCGACTGGAGAGTCATCGCCAATATTCCGTACTTCGCTGAAAAAAATACCGTGGATTCGGTCGAAAGCTACGCCCTGCGGTCAGATGGAACGATTGCCAACTGGTTCGTTTACAGGAAACATTCATTCGACGCCGAGCAGAAGCGATTCGATTTCACCGCTGAGGTGGTGAACAAAGAAACCAACGCCGAATGGCGTGTACGTTTTCTTCCCTTTCTGAAGGTGGCCTATCTTATTATTGATTTGGATCCTGAATATCGATGGACGGTTATTGGCCATCCTTCACGTCGTTACGGATGGATCATGGCCCGTGAGCGCACGCTACCGGACGACATTTATGCCGGCATTTTGGAGCGTCTGGCGGGCCAGGGGTATGATCCAGCGCGTTTTGCGCGGGTGCCGCAACTTCGCGAGCAGGTCCCTGCGGTTGGCGGGACGGTCCGGCCATGAGCCCCCGGCGGTTCACATCCTCAGGAGACCCAGCGGCGACATCATGACTGGCGTAATTTTGTCCATACTTCCACAATCGACCCGTCATCGAATCTCTCATAGGCGACACCCAAGCCACTTGACCGGAGCTCCGGCGACGACCAGATGCACAAGATCTGCGCGATCATTGACTCGCTCGGCGACTGCTTTTGATTAGCCGTTTCCCCTCATGACTTGTTTTTTTGATAATTGTTTAGAACTAGCTGACCGGGCCATCCTGGGTACTGGGCCCTTCTCCTTGCCTCGCCTGTCATGACTCGAGTGGCCATCATAGGATCCGGCATCGCGGGACTGGGCTGCGCGCATTTCCTGCACGACCGCGTGGATTTGACGATTTACGAGGCCAGCACGCGTGTCGGCGGACACACTCACACCATCACGGTGGATGAGGATGGAAAGATGGTGCCCATCGACACCGGCTTCATGGTTTTTAATCATGAGACATATCCGAATCTGACCCGGCTTTTTCGTGAATTGGGGGTCGAGACGAAAAAGACAGATATGTCATTCAGCGTGCAACACGCACCGACCGGCCTGGAATTTAACGGCGGCAGCTTGAATCTGCTTTTCGGTCAGCGGCGCAACCTCCTGCGACCGCGGCACTGGCGGCTACTGACGGCCATCAATCGGTTTAATAAAGAAGCCGTGCCCGCCCTGACCGACCCCCGCTGGGAAGACATGACCTTGCAGGAATACGTGGAGGCGCGCGGGTATGGACAGGACATGATGGACCACTATCTGGTGCCGATGAGCAGTGCCGTCTGGAGCACGCCTCCTGAAAAAATGGCAGATTTTCCAGCTCTGACGCTGCTGCGATTCTGGCACAATCATGGATTCCTCGGACTCAGCACCCAGCATCAATGGTGGACGGTGCATGGCGGCTCGCGCCAGTATGTTGACCGGATGATTCCGCCGTTTCGCGACCGGCTGCATACCGGCCGTGGGGCGGTCGAGGTCCGGCGGCCGGCGGGCGGGCGGGTCGAGGTGCGGGCCAGCGACGGCTCGACGGAGAGTTTTGACAAAGTCATTCTCGCCTGCCATGGCGATCAGGCGTTGCGCCTGTTGGCGGACCCGACCGCGATGGAAGCGCGCCTACTCCGCGAATTTGCCTACCAGCCGAACACGGCCACCGTGCACACTGACACCAGTGTCATGCCTCGCACCCGCCGGTGCTGGGCGTCATGGAATTACCGCATTCTCAACGGCGCCGACGGCTCGATCCTCCCGGAGACGCACTACTGGATGAATCGTCTACAGGACGTCTCCCGCCATCAACAGTATTTTGTGTCGCTCAACTGCCGCGGCCGCATCGCCCCCGAAAAGGTACTGCGCGAAATCGATTACGAACACCCACTTTTCACGCGCGGAGCGATCCGCGCGCAGCAGGAACTACCCCGACTCAACCGGCTAGCCCCGGACCAGACGACGTATTACGCGGGGGCGTGGTTCAAATTTGGATTTCACGAAGATGGTTTTACGAGTGCGCTCGAGTGCGTGCGCGCACTGACTGGGGAGGAAATATGGACGTAACCGGACCGGCCACCGCCTTCGTGAAGCCGTCTGGCGTTGACGGCGGGAGCGACGTACCCCCAGTGGGTGCCCTGCGGTCCGCGCTCTATGAATGCGTGGTGAGTCATCAACGACTGAAACCAAAAACTAACTCCTTCACCCATCATATTTTCATGCTGGCGCTGGACCTTGATGAAATCGACAAGGTGGCGTCGCGAGTTTGGGGGTTTTCGCACAACCGTCGCAACGCCTATGAATTCCGGGATCGTGACCACCTGACGTTGCCGGGCCAGGAATCGGCGTCGGTGAAAGAAAACCTACTCGCTTGGATTGCGGAGCAGGAAACCGGGGCGGTACTGGATCCGGCGGCGGTGCGGGTCACTCTGCTCACGCTGCCGCGCGTATTCGGCCACATTTTTAATCCTGTCTCGTTTTATTTTGTGCATGACCGCGATACGGGCACGCCGCTGTGCGCTGTCGTCCAAGTCGGGAACACCTTTGGCGAAATGAAGCCGTATCTGCTGCGGGCCCCGGAGGCAGATGGATCATTCCGCCGCACGACCCCAAAACATTTTTATGTCTCGCCCTTTTCCGGGCTCGAGCTGTCGTTTGCGTTCAATCTCAAGGTGCCGTCCGCCGGCCTTGAAATCCACATTGACGACCACGACGAAGGACAACCGGTCCTGCTCAGCAGGCTGACGGGGCGGCGCCGGGAATTGTCGACCGCCCGCCTGTGGGGGGCCACTCTCAAGTGCCCGCTGGTCACGCTTAAAGTCATCACCTTAATTCACTGGCATGCCTTTTTGCTTTGGCTCAAGCGTCTGCCTTGGCACGCCAAAGCCGCACAACCGGCGCTGCAGCGGGATGTATTCAATCCCCATGTCTCCCTGTCTGGAAAGAAACCATGAATGAATCGACCGCCACCGTGACCACTACCGCCGCAATGACCGGCGAAGCAGCGGGATTTCACCAGCGCCACGCCCTGCGCGCCCTGAGCCGCATGACGGCCGGCTGCCTCCGCTTGGAAATGCCCGACGGCACGCCACGCCTTATCGGCACTCCAGGTAGCGAAGTGAGCGCCACCATCCGCGTCCGCCATCCGGCATTTTTTCAAAAAATCGTCCTCTTCGGCGACGTCGGATTCGGCGAAAGTTATGTCGATGGCGACTGGGATACGGACAGCATCGAACGCGTCATCGCTTGGGCGATCCATAACTTGGAAAATACCGCCGCGCTCAGCGGCTCGAAAATTCGTTCGCTCTCACTCAACATGCTGCGCAGCTGGAACCGGGCCCAGCACCTATTGCGGCCAAACAGTAAATCCACCGCACGACGGAATATCGCGGAACATTATGATCTCGGAAACGAATTCTATGCGTTATGGCTGGACCCGACGATGACGTATTCGAGCGCACTCTTCGCCTCGCCTCAGCATTCCCTTAAGGACGCGCAAGAGGCCAAATACGAGGCGCTCTGTCAGGAACTGAAGCTTCGTCCCGACGATCATCTGCTGGAAATCGGGACCGGCTGGGGAGGGTTTGCTTGTCATGCTGCCCGGCACCACGGATGTCGGGTCACCACGGTCACGATTTCACAGCGGCAGTTTGATTTTGCCCGTGACCGCATTGCCCGAGAAGGGTTGGCTGACCGCATTGACCTACGCCTGCAAGACTATCGTGATATCGATGGCACGTATGACAAAATCGCTTCTATCGAGATGATGGAAGCGCTGGGCGACCGGTATCTCGAGACATTTTTCGCCAAGATCCACGAAGTTCTGGCCCCGCATGGACTCGTGGCGCTGCAGTACATCACGGTCCCTGACGCCCGCCATGCCCAGATGAAGCGCGGAGTCGACTGGATCCAAAAGCACATTTTTCCGGGCTCGCTGTTGCTCAGTCTAGGGCGGGTCAATCAGGCGCTGCATCAGACGGGTGATTTGTTTTTGCATCGATTGAGCGACCTTGGGCTCGACTATGCGCGCACGCTTCGCGAGTGGCATACGACGTTTAACGCCAAGATGGAAGACGTCAGAGCGCTGGGATTTGACGACCGTTTTATTCGGAAGTGGAACTATTACCTTCAGTATTGCGAAGCAGCCTTTGCCATGCGCAACATCAGTGTGGTTCACGCTACCTACACCCGCCCCAACAACCCGTTGTTGCGAGCCCGGGCCTGCCCGCCACCTACGCCATGATCCAGATCCTGCGTTTCATTTTCATTGGGTTTCTCGCAGCCATTCTAGGCACCACCCTCTGGGCTGGGTCCGTCGTCGCCCTGTGGGATACCCCCCGAGAAGTTGCCACTCACCCGTGGTTCATCGCCACCCTCGTCGATACATATCTAGCATTTTTCACGTTCTGGCTGTGGGTAGCGTACAAGGAAACCGGGTGGATCTCGCGATTGGCGTAGGTGGAACGGTAACGGGTAAAGGTGCGGATCTTTTAATTATTGACGACCCACACTCAGAACAGGAGGCAACACTAGGTGATCCTTCTCTGAGTAGGTCAGAAGTAGCCTCCTCAAAGGCAGTTCTCCTTGTCTCGCTTGGATTTCTGTGCGGGATAGGGACACATGTTGTAAGTTAGATATGCAAATGCAAGCGAACTAGACAAAA
>JALRGB010000142.1 GCA_023253575.1 Verrucomicrobiales bacterium | reverse complement strand
TTGATCAGCGGGTTGGCCAAGTCGGATTTTGATACGGCGTTCAAGTATGCAACGGCGATGGAAGAAGGCGGAGACAAGACGCGGGCGGCGGAGACGTTGTCGCGCGAGTTGATTCGCACGGGTGGGATTGACAAGGCGCGCGAGTGGTTTGCGTCGTTGACGGATGCCAACATGAAAGATGGGGCGTTTGGCACGCTGACCGACCAGTTGCGGCGCTCTGATCCCGACAAAGTGGCAGATTTTGTGCGCCAGCATGCGACGGAGCCGTATGCGCGGGATGCCGTGGCTAATTTGGCGGAGGAGTTGGGTCGTAAGGACGTGCAGGAAGGGTTGAAATTTGTCAATGGATTGACTGGTCCGAATCAAGCCCGGGCCTACGCCGAGGTAGTGGGCGAGTGGATGGATCGCAATGAAGGAGCCGACAGCGTGCAGGCAAGCGAGTATGTGACTCGGATGCCCGCGGGTGAAAACCGGGATGCAGCCGCTTCCGTCATTGCGCGCCGGATGGCCGGCGAAGACCCGGCGGCCGCCATCGCGTGGGCCAGTTCCATCGGCGGCGCCGAACAACGGCAAGAGGCCATGGTCGAAGTCGGCCGCCGCTACCTGCGGTCTGACCCTGTCAATGGTGCCGCTTGGTTGGCCCAGAGCGGGTTGTCCCCCGAGGCCCAACAGCAGGTAACCGCTCCCCGTGAAGAACGTAATTGGCGCGGCGGCGGCGGGGGGCCCCCGGCCGGCGGTGGTCGTCGCGGTCCCCGCTAAGGAACGAGCTCGCGGGCTCGGCGCGCGGGAGCGTCGCTGGATCGTCGCTGGATCGTCGCTGGAGATAGCTCTGGCACTGGGGCTGGCACTGGGGGGCTCGGGCGCCTAGTCGCGATGACCGAGCTCTCGGCCTAGATAATCCTGCGCTCGACACGGGCGCGCTTTGCCACACTTTGATCACACCCACCATGAAACCGCTGTCCTGCGCTACCGCCGCCGCTCTTCTATTCACATTGTCCTTGAGTGCTGCTGAGGGCGACTGGCCGCAGTGGCGCGGTCCGGAGGGCAATGGGGTGGCTACGGGCGCGACGCCGCCAGTGACGTGGAGCGAAACCACCAATGTGCGGTGGAAAAAGCCTCTGCCGGGAGCGGGTACCTCGACTCCGATCGTCTGGAAGGGGAAAATCTACGTCACAACCGCGATTGGGACCGGGAAAACGATCGAGGGGAAACCGATCGATCCGCCGGCTGCGGCCGGGACCGAGCCGACGCCGGGTGGGCCGGGCGGACGGGGACGCGGAGAAGCGCCGACCGAAGTGCAGCAATTTGTCCTGATGTGTCTGGATTTGGCGACGGGGGAAATCGAGTGGCAGGCGGTGGCCAAGGAGGAATTGCCGCATGAAGGGCATCATCGGGACCATGGATTTGCCTCGCATTCGGCGGTGACAGATGGGGAGATGGTCTATGCGTATTTTGGTTCTCGCGGGCTGCATGCGTTTACGATGAAAGGTGAGCCGCGCTGGTCCAAGGCGCTGGGGCAGATGCAGACCCGGGCCGGTTTTGGGGAGGGGAGCTCGCCGCTCTTGTATCAAGACAAATTGATTATCAATTGGGACCATGAAGGAAAAGATTTTGTGGCCGCCTTTGACAAAAAGACCGGCGACGAATTGTGGCGCCAGGAACGCGACGAGCCGACGAGTTGGTCAACCCCCGTGGGACTGACCCATGAGGGCGTGGCGCAGGTAGTCATCAGTGCGACGAATCGAGTGCGGAGCTACGAGCTGGCGACGGGTAAGGTCTTGTGGGAGAGCGGGGGTATGACGACCAATGTCATTCCCACCCCGACGGTTGGATACGGAATGGTTTTTGCGATCAGTGGGTTTCGAGGCAATGCGCTGCGGGCCATCCGGTTAGGGCGCACCGGTGATTTGACCGACACCGACGCGGTGGCATGGAGTTATGATAGCAAATGCCCGTACGTCCCATCCGCGCTGCTGTCCGGTGAACGCTTGTGGTTTTTCTCGCAAAATTCCGGGTTGCTGTCGTCTTTGGATGCTCAAACCGGCAAGGTGCTGATCGATGCCGAACGCGTGGAATCACTGAGCGGCGTGTACGCCTCGCCCATCGCCGCAGACGGCCGCATCTATTTGGTCGGACGAAATGGCGAAGGGGTCGTCATCAAGGACTCGGATCAATACGAAGTCATAGCTCGCAATGCCCTCGATGAGAAATTTGATGCGTCGCCCGTGGCGGTTGGCAGTGCCCTCTTGCTCCGTGGTCATCGTTTCTTGTATTGTCTCGAGGACGAAGAGAAGAAGAAGGGATGAGGATTAAGGCTGAGGATGAAAGCTGAGGGGAGAGGTGCTTCTGTAACCGGTTCGCTGATCCCGGTCGCGGCGCCGAACG
>JALRGB010000105.1 GCA_023253575.1 Verrucomicrobiales bacterium | reverse complement strand
CGTGCTGATAAATGGAGTTGCAATTAAATATAAGAAATAACTACATGCGATATGTAGCTGATAGTATTTGGATATTAAAAAGTTAAACAAAAAAACCGACGCCCTTGGCGAGGACGTCGGTTTTTTGAATGCTTCTTTTGCGATTTGATTACTCGGCAACGCCGGCGGTTTCCGCAGTGGCGGCGGCTTGATCGCGGAGCCAAGCGCGGCGTGACATTTTCACGCGGCCTTTCTCATCGACGCCGACGCAGACGGCGGCCACGATGTCGCCGACCTTGACCACGTCTTCGACGTGATTGACGCGGAAGTCAGCCAATTCGGAGACGTGGATGAGACCGTCGCGTCCGGGCAGGACTTCCATGAATGCACCGAAGTTGGTTGTGCTGACGACTCGGCCTTCGTAGGTCGTTCCGATTTCGATTTCGGCGAACATATTGCGGATTTTGCGCAATGCGGCGTCCAAGCCTGGCTGGCTGGTCGAGTAGATGTGCACGGTGCCGTCATCTTGGATGCTGACATCGGTGCCGGTCTCGGCCTGAAGGGCCTTGATGTTTTTACCGCCAGGGCCGATCAATTCGCCGATGCGATCGGGCGGGATGCTTGTCACGGCGATTTTCGGCGCGTAGGGGCTGAGTTGTTTGGCTGGGGTGGCGATCGCCGTGTTCATGACGTCGATCACCTTCATGCGGGCGTCGCGGGTTTTGCGGATGGCTTCTTCCAGCAAGCTCAGCGGGATGCCTGGGAGTTTGAGGTCGAGCTGGTATCCGGTCACGCCTTCGGTGGTTCCGCACAGTTTGAAGTCCATGTCGCCGAAGTGGTCTTCGCTGCCGATGATGTCGAGCAGGGTGGTGTACCGTTTCATGACTCCGGCGTCGTCGAATTCGGTGACGAGACCGCAGGAAATACCGGCGACCGGACGGGCCATGGGCACGCCGGCGTTGAACAGGGCCATACTGCCGGCGCAGACGGAAGCCATCGAGGTCGAGCCGTTTGACTCCATGACTTCACTGACCAAGCGGATGGCATAAGGGAAGTCTTTCTCACTGGGGATCAAGGCTTTGATCGACCGTTCAGCGAGATTGCCGTGACCGATTTCGCGGCGGTTCATGCCGCCGACACGACCGGTTTCACCGACCGAATACGGCGGGAAATTGTAGTGCAGGATGAATGACTTGCTGTCTTCGCCGCCGGCATAGCTGTCGAAGTTTTGTTTTTCGTCAAATGGCGCCAGAGTGGCGATGGCCAGCGCTTGGGTTTCGCCGCGCGAGAAGAGTGCGCTGCCGTGCACCCTTGGCAGGACGCCGGCTTCGCCGGAGAGCGGGCGGATGGTGGCATTGTCGCGGCCGTCGCAGCGGGCGCCACGGTCGAGGATGCTGACCCGAAACGCTTTTTTCTGGAGGTAGTCGAACGCTTGGCTGACTTCGAAGTCGGTGGCGTCCGGGTGGGCGGCGAGGATGGAAGCTTTGACCTCGTCTTTGAGGGCACCGACGGCTTGATTGCGCTCGACTTTGCTTTTGCGGTAGATGGCGTCTTCGATGCGGGTACCGGCTACGGAGTAAGCGATGGCGAGCAATTCGGAGCGAACGGTCAATGGTTTGTATGACCGTGGGGCTTTGCCGGCGAGGCGTTTGAGTTCTTCCTGAGCGGCGATCAGCGGCTGGATTTGTTCGTGGGCGAACTGCAGGGCCTTGATGAATTCTTCATCGGGCAATTCGGATGCCTCGCCTTCGATCATGGCCACTTCGGTGGCGGTGCCGACGTAGATGAGGTCCAAATCGCTATGGGCCCGCTGGTCTTGCGTTGGATTGACGACAAATTGTCCGTTGATCCGGCCGACGCGCACGGCTCCAATTGGACCTTTGAATGGAATGTCCGAGACGCACAAGGCGGCGGAAGCGCCGTTGATGCTGAGGATATCAGGATCATTGACCTGGTCCGCGCTCAAGAGCAGAGCGATGATCTGCGTGTCAAAGAAATAATCCTTGGGGAAAAGTGGACGCAGGGGACGATCCGTCATTCGGCAGACAATGATTTCTTTTTCAGTCGGACGACCTTCCCGCTTGAAATAACCACCGGGGAATCTGCCGGCGGCGCTGGCTTTTTCTTTGTACTCGACGGACAGAGGAAACCAATCTTGACCTGGTTTCAGAGACGTGGCCGAAACGGCCGAAACGAAGACGATCGTGTCGCCGCAGCGGACGGTGACAGCGCCGTCAGCCAGTTTGCCCATCTTGCCGGTTTCAAAGACGATGGGGGTAGAGCCGACCTGGCTCGTGATGGTGTGGATACTCATGTGTAACGAACTATTTATGTTTACTTTGCTTTTGTTTTTCTGGTGTATCCCAACGAACCTCGTTGGGGGCTAGAAAGGGGGAAATACAGTGAGCCATCAAATGATCGAAGGCTCAAGTGAAGAAATGGACAGGTCCGGACTCCGCTCGCGTACGGAAAAAATCAAGAGAAGGCGAACGCCGCGAAAGAAGCGAGGGGCCGGAGAGAAAACAGAGAAGGCATCGTATGCCGCTCGAGTAAGCTCACGATAAGCGGAAGATACCGAGGCCTGCCCGATCGAGGGGAGCTGAACGGGAGCGAAAGATGAACGCAAACAGCCGACCATGCGGGTAAGGCTCGAGGACGCCAGAGGTCGCGCACAAAGAATGTCGCCGAGGAGGCGAGCCAAGAGACCGGCCAAGAACCAAACGAGGGTGAACGTCGGGGCAGCGGTCGTCAGACGGACAAAAGAATGGCCTGAAATTAAACGGGAAATCAATGGATCGGGGAGGCCCGGGAGCCGGGCGAACCGGTCAGCTAAGGCAGACCGGTGTAATAAGCGAGGCCGCGTGGGATGTGATACCAACGCTGACCGCGGTAGCGGTATTAGCGGCGCAATTTCAAACCGTCGCGCACTTTGACATACCGTTCTGGCTCAGTGGCCGCGAGGTAGTCGAGGTGTTTGCGGCGTTGGGCAACCATTTTCAGCAATCCGCGACGTGAAGCATGATCTTTCGAGTGCTTAGCGAAGTGGGATGTGAGGTGGTTGATGCGTTGGGTGAGGAGGGCGGCTTGCACGGAAGCGCTGCCGGTGTCGCCTTCATGCATTTGGTAGGCCTTGATATCGTCGGTCATGGTATTACTCCACTTTCTGGCCCAGGCTCCAGTCACCTTGACCGGATGTTCCCGGCTGGAAGCGGAAAGGAAATAGACTGGCGCTGACTGGTGTGGCTGCAACCGGTTTCTTTGCTGCTGCTTGTTTTCGGGACGGGTCTTGGTATGATCGATTTTTTCATGCAGACGATTCGTTATCCGGCTGATTTGCCGGTGTCGCAGCGCCGGGACGACATTTTGGCGGCGATGCGCGCGCACCAAGTGTTGATTATTGCGGGGGAGACGGGATCGGGCAAGACGACGCAATTGCCCAAGATGTGTTTGGAGGCGGGGCTGGCCGAGCGTGGTGTGATTGGGTGCACTCAGCCGCGGCGGGTGGCGGCCATGAGTATTTCGAAGCGGGTGGCGGAGGAACTGGCGGTCACTTGGGGGCGCGAGGTGGGCTGTAAAATGCGATTTAACGACGACACTGGGCGCGACACGGTCTTGAAGTTCATGACGGACGGTATTTTGCTCGCTGAGATTCAAAGTGATCCGTTGTTGCGGCGGTATTCGGCCATCATTCTTGACGAAGCGCATGAACGCTCACTGAACATCGATTTTTTGCTGGGGTATTTAAAAGGGCTGTTGGCCCGGCGCCGGGATTTGAAGTTGATCATCACTTCGGCGACGATTGACACGCAGGCGTTTTCTGAGGCGTTTGGTGGGGCGCCGGTGATTGAAGTGTCGGGGCGGGTCTTTCCGGTGGAGATTCGTTATGCACCGGTCGAGTCATTTTCTGGGGAGCATGATGATGACATTGGATTTATTGAGGCGGCGGTGCGGGCGGTTGAGGAGGTGTTGATGGAGTCGGGCGACGGTGATCTACTTGTGTTTTTGCCGACGGAGCGGGACATTCGCGATGCGCGCGATATTTTAGAAGGCACCTTGGGCAGTGGTTATGAAGTGCTGTCGTTATTTGGTCGGATGGCTGGCAGCGAGCAGCAGAGGGTCTTTTCGCCGGGATCGAAGCGCCGTATTATTTTGGCGACCAATATTGCGGAGACCTCGCTGACGCTGCCGCGGATTCGGTACGTGATTGATGCGGGGCTGGTGCGGATGAGTCGGTATGTGGCGCGGACGCGGACCAAGCGCCTACCGGTTGAGCCGGTTTCTCAGAGTAGTGCGAATCAGCGGGCGGGTCGGGCCGGCCGGGTGCGTGAAGGGGTATGTATTCGCTTGTTTAGCGAAGAGGATTTTGCCAAGCGTCCGGCCTTTACTCAGCCGGAGATTCAGCGGGCGAATTTGGCGGAGGTCATTCTCCGGATGAAGGCGTTTCGACTCGGGGACATGGCGACATTTCCATTTTTGAATCCTCCGGCGCCGGCGGCCATTCATGGCGGCTATGCGTTGCTGCATGAACTGGGGGCGGTGGATGATGTACGGGAATTGACGCCGCTGGGACGCGAGTTGGCGCGGCTGCCGGTGGATCCGCTGCTTGGGCGCATGCTGTTGCAGGCGCAGGAAGAGGGGACGTTGCCGGAAGTCTTGGTGATTGCTGCCGGCCTCAGTGTGCCGGACCCGCGGGAGAGGCCCGAGGGAGCTCGGGAGAAGGCCGATCAGTGCCACCGCGCTTTTGCTGTGGCCCACTCGGATTTCATCGGCCTGCTGCGGATCTGGCGTGCCATGCCGGCGGGTGAGGGTGGGGGAGGGGGACGCAATGCGCTGCGGAAATTCTGCCGTAATAATTTCCTTTCGTTCCTGCGCATGACCGAGTGGCGTGATCTGCACCGCCAGTTGTGCGACGCCATGTCTGGCGATGACGAGGCGCGGGTGGCTCCGCTGACGCGGGAAGTGAATGAGGACGCCATTCATCGGAGCATTCTCGCCGGCCTGCTTGGGCACATTGGCGTGCGCGACAGCCGCAACACATACAAGGCTTCGGGGGATCGACTGGTGACCCTCTTTCCCGGATCCCACGTGTACGAACGCCCGGTCCGGCGACAAGCCACTCCGCCCACGACCAAAACCTCGCAGCCAGCGTGGATCATGGCCGGTGAAATCGTCCAGACCTCGCAGTTGTTTGCCCGCACCGTGGCCCGCATTGATCCTCGATGGATCGAGCGCATCGCTCCGCAGCTCTGTGAACACCGGTTTGGCGACCCTCGCTGGGAGGAAAAAAGCGGGCGCGTCCTCGTCACCGAACGTGTGCTCGTGCATGGACTGGAGATTCGCCGCGGGCAGGTCGATTACGGCCGCGTCAATCCGGTGGCTGCTACGGAAATGTTTATTCGCAGCGCCTTGATGGAGCTGGTAGACGGAGTGAATCATCGATTTGTCGAGGAGAACCTCCGGCTGGTGGCGCGATTAAAGGCGGCGCTGGGGCGGTCGCGCAGCAATCGTCTGTGGGATGTGGAGGAGGCGTTGTTTGAGTTTTATCGCACGCGGATTGCGGGCGTCAGTTCGGTGCACGACCTGAACAAGCAGGTGCGGGCGCGCCATGCGGTCGAGCCGTCGTTTCTGTGTGCGGCCGAGTCGGATCTTGCCGGTCCGGCGGCCGATATGGAGGCGTTGGCCCAGTTTCCTGACCGGATTGAGTTGGGGCAGGCGGTGCTTCCATTGAATTACACGTTTAATCCTGGCAGTGAGGAAGACGGGGTCACGGTGGAGGTGCCGTTGGCGGTGGCTGGGGTGCTGACTAGCGGCCAGTTGCAGTGGATTGTTCCCGGATTTCGTGAGGAATTGGCGGGAGTGTTGTTGCGCGCGTTGCCCAAAGTCCACCGTCGCGCGCTGCAGCCGATGGAGGAGAAAATCAAAGCGATCACGGCTCATTTTCGGCCGGTTCGCGATGATTTTTTGGACGAGCTGGCGGGCTTTATTTCTCGTGAGTTCAAGGTGCGGGTCCGGGCAGAGGACTGGCCGGCGGGCAGTTTGCCGGCGCATTTGCAGCCACGGATGGCGGTCGTGGACCATGATAATCAACCGATTGCTATTACCCGTGATCTGGCCGTGATTCGGGCCGAGGTGGCGCGGCGAGACGTGCGCAGTCAGGCGTGGGACCGGCTGGCCGGGCAGTGGGAGCAGCCTGATGTGAAGTCGTGGAGTTTTGGCGATGTGCCTGAGTCGATGATTGTCGAAGAGGTGGGCGGGGTGGTGGTTCGCGCTTTCCCGGCGCTGGTCGTTCGCGATGGGGAGGTCGATCTCCAATTGTTTCGCACTCCGGCTGAGGCTGCCGCGGCCATCCCCGCCGGGGTGCGCCGTTTGGCCGAATTAGTGCTTGGCCGGGAGATGGCCTGGCTCCGTAAAGAATTACGCAGCCTGAACCTGCCGACGGCCCCGCAAAAAAAGCCGGTCAACTTGCAGGACGCCCTCTCGGCTGTCGGGGCCAAATTGACCGCTCCCACCGGACCGGTGGCCTGGTCGTCTGGCGTGCTCCAAGCGAGCGCCGAGGAACACATTCAGCGCCATCTGCTCCGTCTTGATCCACCCAGCCCGCTGACGGCGGCTCGTTTCCAGCACATGATTGAGTCGGCTCGCCGGGAATTGCCAACCATGGTCCACACCGTGCGCGAAGCGGTCAAAGCAACGCTCGCCTTGCGCGACTCAATCCTTCACTCGCCGCGGCGGTACAGCGGCATGGATCAGGATGCGGCCCGCCTTGTGCCGCCAGATTTCCTCGCCCACACGCCCCATCGTCAGTTGCGCCACCTCGTCCGGTATCTCAAGGCGATTCTCGTCCGCGCCGAACGAGCCGCTCATCAGCCGGCCCGGGATGCGGAAAAAGCGCGTCTGCTCCAGCCGTATGCTCATTGGGAGAAATCAGTGGCTCTCGACAAATGGGACGATTTTCGCTGGTTGCTTGAGGAATATCGCGTCTCCATCTTCGCTCAAGAGTTGGGGACCGCTGTGCCCGTGTCTCCCAAACGACTGGATGCCCTCATGGAACCGGCTTCCTCTCCCTCGGCCCGTCCCTAAAACGATCCGCTATCCGCAGGCGAAATCATCGTTATGATAAAAGTTCATGGATTTGCCCGTCGCCGTCACCACCCCGCCCACCGCTCCGCCGCCCGCGCCGCGCTGGCGACGTCTTCTGCTGCACCCACTCATGGCCGTGCCGCTCTTCATCATCATCACTCAGCAATTGGGCGAAAAAGGCTATCCCTTCTCCAATTTTCCCATGTACTCGAATCCATCGGACTGGGATGATTATATCTACCTGACCGATGCCCAAAACCAACCGATCGGCATCCAGACACACGTTGGCATGAGCTCGGCAAAATTGAATAAAGTCTTTAATAATACCATGAAAGACTTTGGGTTGCGCCAAAGCGCGGTCAAACGCAACGCGCCGCCGGAAATCGAATCCAAAGTCGGGGCGGAAGTTCTCGCCAAAGCCCGCCGATGGTCGGAAAATCGACAGCGACCACTGCCGCAACCCACCCGACTCCATCGCGTCATCATCGAGCTGCAGCCCGATGGCCGCCTCACGGAGCGCACGCACTTCGTCGCTGAAGGCTGAGGTTTTTTTCACGCATGACACATTTTACTTTTAAAGAGGCGCTGTGGTCGGTTTTTCGTCCGGTCTGGCGTCCGCTTCCTGCGCCTGGACCTGAGGGGTTTTTAGCGCGCCTTGCCTTTGCGCTCATGGCGTTGACGATGATGTGGGGGTTGCGGTTTCAATTTGATTCGCAGGACGTGCCGACGGGGCTCGCTCATTTTGTGGATTTGACGTTTTTATCGAAGCCTGGGGTCATGCCGTGGGTGACCGGAATCTTTGCTGTTTTGTGTGTGCCGTATATTTTTGCGCAAGGACTGGCGGTCGTGCTGCCACTGCTGACGCTCATTCATTGCAGCGTGTTCGCGTTTTTTAATTCCCAAGGGTATAAATCCCACGGGAATCAAATCATCAGTTTAATTCTCCTCGCGCAAGCCGCCGTGGTCGTGTTTTTCGCGGCCCACCGCTGGATCAAAGGTCGTCCTTTTCCGCTGCGCGCCGGGCGCACCCGCGATTCTTACCTGATCTATTACAGCCAAGTCGTCATCGCCGGCGTCTACATGACGTCCGTCGTCTCCAAACTCGACGTCTCCAACTTCCGCTGGATCCAAAACCTTCCCAATATGTCGGTGCAATTGGTCAAAACTCACCGCCAAGAGTTCTACTCCAAACCCGAAACCTCCACCGTCAGCCGCGACGCCGAGGTGCCCGCCGCTCGCTGGATGATCGATCATCCACACCAAACCCGACTGCTCCTCGGTTCTGGTTTGCTCCTCGAAGCCCTCTGTTTCCTTGTCCTCGCCAATCGCGGATGGGCCCTCGTGCTCGGCGTCAGTATTACCGTCATGCACATCGCCATCGCATCGCTCATGCGCCTGTACTTCGACTTCAATGTCTACGCTTCACTCATCTTTCTCGTCAACGCGCCGTTCTGGATTGCGTGGATCATCCGCCGCTTCGCTGACCATCAAGAGGCCGCCGCCCACCCGTCCCAGCCCCCCACCCGCGGGCCGTTAGAAGCGCCGCCGGTCACGCGAGGCTGACGGCTCGCCGCGTCACGGGGGCCGCCCTGCAGAAATTCTGACACCGCGGCTTGCGCCACCGCGGATCCCATGGATACTCCATTTACATCACATTTCGGGGGCGTTTTGGTTTCGACTGTTGAGCTGAAGTGCTGGCCGCATGCCGAGGATGATTCGTTGGCCTCGTTAATAATCGAATCAAAAAAACATAACTGCCAATAATCAAATGGCTCTCGCGGCCTAGTTCCGCGACATTCCCCAGACTAAGTCTGTGCGTTTGGGGAGTGCACCTTACAGGCTAGCTGACGATGGGGGTGACCGCCATCGTTGGTCAGATTCACAGGTCAATCGGATCGACGAAGGGTGCCGCTGCCCGTCGGAGGTTTAAGACCAATCAGACGGCTACGCATGTAGAAACCGGCGCCTATGCGCATCAGGACAGGGGTTCAACTCCCCTCGCCTCCACCAATTTAGGCTAGCTACAGGATGGCGCGGGCCATGGTGCCGATGAGGCCGCCGGGCAGGGCGACGTGGCCGCCGTGTTTAGCGAGGGCGAGGTGGGCGACTTCGGTCATCCATTTTTTTGAGGTGTCTATGGATTCGATGACGACAGTGTCAACGTCTAGGCGGTAGGTGGCGTGGACGGTCACGGGGGTGGGTTCGCCTTCGAGATCGATTTCCAGCATGATTTTTTTCTCAGCGGAGCGGAGTTCGAAGTGGCGGAGTTTGAGCCAACCAAGGCCATGGGCGGCAATCCGGGTTTCGAGGGCTTTGCGAATGACGGAATCGATCATGGGCAGGAGGAAACAGGCGGATGCAGGGGCATGGCAAGAGGGAATGTGAGGGCCGGGGCGCCTCAGCGGGCAGCACGGGGGGCGGTGTCGGGGTTGGGACGAAATAATTGCGACCAAATTTCAGCGCGCTGGCGCCAGAGTTTAAATTGTTCTTCGCTCAAGACATCGGCGAGTTTTTCGGTTTGGGCCGGGTCCATGGATTCGATGGGCGTGCGCCAGGAATCGATTTCTGACGCGGTCGTTTCGGTGGCGAAGTGAGCGAAGAGGGTGTCTTTTTGGGCATCGCTGAGGTGCAAGGTAGTTTGCAGGTCGGCGAGCAGGCGATTAGCGAAAATTTCCCGGCGGCCAGCTTCTTCTTCGCGGACGAACGCTTGATATTCCGGCCACGCGTCGGGGCCGAGGGCGGCGGCGATGGTGGCGTCGCGTTGGGCGATGGCGGTGGCGGTGACGGCGGGGTCGAGCGGGGAATTGGTGGTGCGGGCTGTTTCGTGGGCGAGGCGGGCGGCGGCTTCGGCTCGGGCAGTGGCTTCGGCGATGACGGCGAGTTGAGTATCATCGAGCCCAAGTCGTTCGTGGATGGCGGCCAGGCGGGACTCGCGTTGCTGCTGGCGTTGCAATTCGCGCCATTCGTCCCATTTCCCGCGGCGCTCGGCGTACGGGTTCGATACGGTGGTCGTTTCCGGGCGAGTCGTCGGTGGATGGGCGGTCGATGGCGTGGATGCCATGGTCGCCAGCGGTGGTGGTGGGGTGGTGGCGGGAGGCTGGCCGCGGCCGGTGACGGATTGTGACTGGAGGGCGCGATTCTCGCGTTCCAGCGACTGGATGTGGTGGGCTTGCCACGTGACCGGCACGGCGGCGGTCAGCGCGCAGGCGGCGA
>JALRGB010000099.1 GCA_023253575.1 Verrucomicrobiales bacterium | reverse complement strand
GATAGCCGTCAGCGACCAGCCCAGTCCGTCCGCTTCCGGCGGCCATGGCAGCGCATCCCCATAACGAAAATCAACAATGACCGCTCCGCCTCGGTCAAGCAGCGTCAGGCGCCCACCCCCATTGGCCAGCGAAGTCGCGCTCGAAAACTCGCCAGCCACAGGCCGTCCCGCTCCGTACACGCCGGCAAAAGCCGAACGGTTTTCGACCACAACCACTCGCTCACCCGGTGCCAGCGTGGTGATCGAACTACCGGTAAAGTCGAACTGCACTCCGGCGGTGAAAGTCACTCCGGTGAGGTCCACCGGTCTTCCACTGATATTCATGAGCTCGACAAACTCTGTGGGAACACCCCCGGCGGGGTGGTAGTGGATTTCGGTGATGGCGAGTGTGCCAGCGGTGGCAGGATCGGTTTGACCGGTGTTGGTGACGTTCACTTCGGCCGCGCCAAGAGTGGCTCCTTTCCGATCTATTGCATTGATGGTAAATTTATTATCACCATGAACAACCGGCAGTACGAGCCGCCACCGCCGCCCGTCCAGCCACGTCACCGGAGCCGGGCGCGGGATCGAGCCCGAACGCGAAACCAACAACGAGGCCACATCAATCCACCCGGTTCCTTCAATGGTGGCAAATGGCTGCGGGGTCGAAACCCCGTCTCCTGAGTGGCTGGTGATGGCAAATGGCACTTTGGGAAACTGGACGGCAATTTGCGACAGGACGTAGTTTCGTCGGTTGGTAATGTAGGACCTGAGAATGGCGGCATACTGCGGACGATTGGCGACCATACTGCCGTGAAGATGCGTGATGACCGGATCAAGAAAGTCATTAGTGAAAGCGGTCTGGCAAAGGTCCAGCAGGTGGCCGGCGTACAGGCGCCGGTTGGCCGGCAGATTGATGATGGCAGCCAGCCGATGCGAGCCGCCCCCATAGAGGCTCGAGGTCGGAGCCAGATAAAAGGCATGATCCTGATCCCAAGGGAACAGCATGACTTTTCCATCCCCCGGGCGCACATAAAGCTGGATGTTGTGCGCCAGGCCGTTGTTGTACGTATCCGCCAAACCCGTCAACACGTTGAGCGCAAATACCCTCATCCAGTTGTCCACATCCATCACCGCAGCCGTGCGAGCATACAGCGTGGCCGACGACGCCCCAAACGCCTGCCCCAACGCCATGATCCGGTCAAAATCATCGCGATCCTGATGGTTCTGCGGAATATAATTAAAACGATAGCTGTCCCGCGACGGACCAAAACTGCGGATCTCCGTGTCTAGCACCGCATTAAACGCGTTTTTTAAACTCTCCGGCCGTCCGTCCACTGTTGCGGTCGGATAATAGATCAATTCTTGTTTAAAGAGCAATCCGTCGCCCCCGTCGGGAAACATTTCTTCCAGATATCCTTTATTAAATCGCTGGAGTTTGAGCTGGGCCAGGCGGTTCCCCTCCGTGGCCCGAGGCGCTTGCACATACACGACATCATCATAACTGGCCGGAATACCGCCAGCACGGTTGGCAATCGCCTGAAACAACATCTCATTGACGCTGGGCCCCAGCGAGTTTTCCAGCCATCCTCCACCGTCAGTTCGCGGCATGTTGTAGGCGCCATCGATGACCACCGAGGTCAGCCCACCGCGAAACGGCGCGTCCGGCCCAAACTGGAGATTCCAGCCAGCGCGATTCCCCTGACGCCCAAATGGCGCTGACCTTAAACGAATGGCCGCATCATACCACACGTCACGGTCATTATAAATGACCGTCGAGGACCAGCGGAAATTCGAGACGCTCTGCGTCGGACTGTGCAATGCCGCCGCATCAGCCGATGTCATGTACAACCGCATTTTGTTGCGCACCCGCTGAGCTGACACGCCCGCATCACCGACTTTATACAGCGCCCGCGAGGACGGACCGCGCGCCGGCATGAAAGAAACCGCCCCAGCAGCATCCACCGCTTCCACATAAAATTGCACCGCCGCCCCCGTACTCTGAGCAGGCACAACCCCAAAAAATCGCCCCCTCCCGTCACCCCCCATCGGCTCGCTGCGCCAAGCCGCCGAGCCGACACTGAACCACAACCGAGCGCTGGCCACACCATCAGGGTCGATCGCAGAAACAGAAATCCGCACCGACTGGCCCGCAGCAGGAACTAACGGACTGTGGCGGAGCCCAGTCATGGCCGGCCCCACATTGTCAAGACGGCGGCCGTTGGCCGCGCCCGGTGTGCCCCACGCCAGCGGCTGCGCCAGTACGGTCGTGCGGGCCGCTCGATTCAAATACAATCGCGAATTGAGCTGTGGCGAGCCGCTGATCCAACGCGCCCGAAACGAAATTTCATAGGTTTTGGACGGATTGATGACCCGGTTCCCGACGAGCGTGGTAGAGGCAGTGTTATAGGTGTGATCATGCTGGCCGGTAGCGATCAAATGCAACACCCGGCCAGCCCCGTCCGGATCCGCCACCACTCGACTCAGCTTGTGCGTACCGAGCAACCGCCAGTGAGCCGCACTCCCACCAGGCACATCCTGCTCAAAACCACCGTTTTGTATACACTGCACACGGGCCCCATCAGGGTCTTCGAGCACCGATAGATCGTCGATAAAAGCCTCCCCAGCATCAAGAAATCCGAGCAGAAATTCGCGCCACACCGCCGGATT
>JALRGB010000037.1 GCA_023253575.1 Verrucomicrobiales bacterium | reverse complement strand
CCTTTGCCCTTCACGTTTGCCATGAGTATTTCAAATCCCGCGGTCGGCCCGATCACCGGTCATGCCACCGGTCCCGTCACCGATCACTTCATGCGTCGCACTGGCCGGACCAGCCGCACTGGCCGCGCTCTTGGCGTGGTGGTCGGACTTCTGTGGGCCGGCTTAGTTTCGTTGAGGGCCGAGCCCTTTGATTTGCCGCTGTATTCGGGCGCGCCTCCTGGCGCTCCGTTATCGACTGATCCTGAAGTATTTGTGCAGGCGAAAGGCGACCCTATTGCTCGGGTGACGCATGTCCAGACCCCTGACATTCGTGTTTTTCTCCCGCCCAAGGAGAAGGCTACGGGGGCGGCGGTTGTCATTTGTCCGGGCGGCGCGTACCGGATTTTGGCGATTGATCATGAAGGTTGGCAGGTGGCAGAGTGGCTTAATTCCATTGGGGTGGCGGGCATCGTCTGCAAATACCGGGTTTCGGATAAGGTGGGTGACGCGTATCACCATCCGGTGCCGCTCTTGGATGCGCGGCAGGCGGTGCGCCTGACCCGCGCCCATGCGGCTGACTGGGGACTTGATCCCGAGCGGATTGGCATCATGGGGTTTTCTGCGGGCGGGCACCTGGCCTCGACCGTCCTTACTTTGGGGGATGTGGCGTTGCCGGGCGAAGACGCGGCTGCCGCGGCGGACGCCAAGGCGCATCGACCGAATTTTGGCATCTTGATGTATCCGGTCATCTCTTTGGTGGAAAAATGGTCTCATCGCGGTTCCGGAGATATTCTGCTGGGCGCTCAAGCGACCGTCGAGGATCGCCGTAAGCTTTCAAGCGAACAACTCGTGAGTCCGAACACCCCACCCACGTTCCTCGTCGCTACGCAGGACGACACGGGGGTCCCGCCGCAAAACGCCATCGCCTTTTACCAAGCGATGCTTACCCACGGCGTCCCAGGGGAACTCCACATCTGGGAAAAAGGCGGCCATGGCTTCGGTCAGCTCGCCTCCCCCCATCCCGTGACCGCCGAATGGCCGCGCCAGCTGGCCGCTTGGCTCGGTAGCCGGGGGCTGCTCACCAAAAAATAATGGCCCGCGGGCCGCTTGTGAAAAATTTCACAAAAGGGGCTTGCTGCGGACATCCCAGCTTCCATAATGAACCCTTAGGTATTTTTCCTGACCCGATGAGCGAGCCGACTGTTGCCCCTGCCGCCACCGACGCGAAACCTTCCGTTGAGATGGTCAACGTGCAGGTGGACGGCGTGTGGATGAAATTTCCCAAAGGTATGCGCATGATCAAGGCGCTGGAGGAAGCGGCCAAGGTGATCCCACATTATTGTTATCACCCGAAGTTATCCTCGCCGGGAAATTGTCGAATGTGTCTGGTGGAGATGGGCATGCCGTCGCGTCCGGCGCCGGGCCAGTCGGAAGCAGAGAAGGACGAGCATGGATTTGCCAAGATTCAGTGGATTCCCCGGCCAGCCATTTCGTGTGCGAACACCATTAGCGAGGGCATGGGAATCCGCACGGCCTCGACGATGGTGGAGGAAGTCCGCAAAGGGGTGATGGAGTTTCTGTTGATCAACCATCCGTTGGACTGTCCGATTTGCGATCAGGCGGGCGAGTGTCGGCTGCAGGAATTTTCGGTGGGATTTGGGCGCGGGCAGTCGCGGTTTCAGGACGAAAAAGTGCACAAGCCGAAGAACCAAGATATTGGGGCACGGATTGTGTTGGACGACGAGCGGTGCATTATGTGCAGTCGTTGTGTTCGATTCAGCAGTGAAATTGCGGATGAGGATGTCCTTGGGTTTACCGAGCGCGGCAGCCAGACGGTGCTGACCACGCATCCGGGCCAGCGGCTCGATCACAATTATTCGCTCAACACGGTGGACATTTGTCCAGTGGGCGCGCTGACCAGCAAAGATTTCCGGTTTCAGATGCGGGTCTGGTTTCTTAAAGAGACCCCTTCCGTCTGCACGGGGTGTGCTCGTGGGTGCAACACTGAGATCGGCTCCCGGGAAGGCGTCATTTACCGCCAGACCCCGCGCCAGAACGACGACGTCAACTCGACGTGGATGTGCGATCAGG
>JALRGB010000682.1 GCA_023253575.1 Verrucomicrobiales bacterium | reverse complement strand
CGTCCGCCCAAAGCCCAAAACCAACTCCCCAGACACCGCCGGTAAAGCCGCCGCCCGCTTCGCAAAAATCGCCAGTCGACACCACTTCGGCACCCCACGCACCGACACCCGCGTCATCCCCACCCCCAATGCCTCCGCCGCCCCGTCCGTGGACGCCGTCACCACACGCACGTCATGCCCGCGCTCGCTCAGCGCCCGCGCCAGCGAAAGCAGATACTTCTCGAGCCCACCACGCCCGATGACCTGGTGATACACCAATACCAATCGCACCCCACCACCGTAGTCATCACCCGATCCATCGCAGCAATTTTCGCTAATTTAAGGAAAATTTAATATTTTTAGTTGAATTATCCGTATTTCCATATATTTGATAAAAATCATCAACCATCAACACTGTGAAAAAACTTGTTCTTAGCTTAAACGATGCTCCGGCTACCGGACGCACCACCACGTGTGAGCTCATTCATGGCCTGTGGCGCCGGCAGGGGCTGGGGCACAGCCGCTGGCATACGGCGACCGATCAGCCGGGCGGACCTGGGCGTTCGACGTTTGTCGACCTGACGAGTGGTTTATCGGACGACGAGGTCGTGCGGTGGCTGGACAAGTCTTCGCTGGTGATGCTGGATGTAGCCTCGGGTGACGGGGCCTCGCTGGTGGAGAATTTTGTCCGCGGCGACTTGCCGGAAATTTTGAGTGAACTGGAGTGCACGGTAACGGTCTTGAGTGTGTTGAACGGGCAGACCCGGGCTGAGCACAGTTTGTTGCAATTGGCCAGCCTGCTGCGGGATGAGGCGGAGTATGTGGTGGTGCGCCGGGAGCAAGCGGGTCGCGACTGGCTGCTGCCGGCCTGCCAACGGGCGATGCATCATTTAGGGGCGACAGAAATCCATCTACCGGACTGGCCGGCCGAACTAGCCGCGGCAGCGGGGGCAGAAGGTGATCATGGGGTAGAGTGGATGGCCCGGGCCTCAGCCTTGCCGCGAATGGCCCAAGGCCTGTTGCGCTCCTGGTGGTTAGAGTGCGACCAGCGGCTGGAAGCCGCGGCTCCCCTGCTATGGCCTGATGATTTGGACCCCTCCTCTTATGGTCACGGCCTAGATTCAAGGGGACGGAGCCACCAGCCCAGTTACCAGTCGCTGACCGCCGGCTACTTCAGCGAATAAGCCAAGGGCCTAATCGGAGAGCGCTGTCTGGGACTGATCCGCATTAACGGCGGCTGCCGCTGTCCCCACCGCGTCCATTTCCGGAACCAGACTCCGACTTTTTGGAATCCTTGCCATCATCCTTCGAGGAATCCATGTCATCGTCGGCGCCGCCCTGATCGGAGGGCATCGGGATGGAACCCATGGACGCGCCCGGTTTGAATTGTTCAGGATCATCCATCAAGCCCCCGATCAACAGCGAGCCACCCAGCGAAAGCAACCCAGCAAAGAGCGTGACCATCACCATTTCGCCAGCCTTGGGGCGGAATCTCGGGTGAGGGTGGCGCCGGTAGTACCAAAAAAGGACAGGAACAGCGCACACAAGACTGATCACAAAAAAGATGGTCTGATAGCTGGGCATAAGGGGCAATCGGCGCGGGCCAGAGCAGAAAATACACCGCCCTGCTCGGAAAAAAGAGTTTACCGCAAAAATCATCGACACGCAACGGACATCCCCTGCCACTCGCACGCAGGAAACCGTTCCAGAGGACCCGATGATGGCTTGCCGAAAACCGCTTTCGTGAACATTTTGCGTCGATGACTGCCGCTGTCACTGCCGCTCATGAATATATGCGCCCCCGGGTGCGCGCGGGAGGAATCGGGGTCGATGCCACCGCCGGCCGTGGACACGACACTGTGTTTCTGGCCCGTCTGCTGGGCCCGGAGGGCATCGTCCACGCCTGCGATGTGCAACCCGCAGCGCTCGCCGCCACCCAGCAGCGCTGGCTGACACTGCCCTCCCCCAAAGCCGCGCTGCATCTTCATGCCTGCGGACACGAATCCATGAAACAATCGCTGGCCGACCACGGCGTCACCCAGCTGCAAGCCGTCATCTTTAACCTCGGCTACCTGCCCGGCACCGATCACGCCATCACCACCAGCGCCTCCACCACTCTGACCGCCCTGCAGGACCTGCTCACGCTCCTCACCCCCGGCGGCATCCTCACCGTCGTCGCATATCCCGGACACCCGGGCGGCCGGGAGGAATTGGACGCCATCCTCTCCTGGGCGCGCCAACTGCCGCCCGCCATCGGCCTCGCCCGCCACCTTCAATGGCTCAATCTGGGCCCCGATCGCGCAGAAATGATCGCCATCGAGGCCGACCCCACTGACTGGTCTGCCTAACGCTGACCGTTGGTGCGCAATAAGTCAGAAAAATTGACACCCGACGACGAGGGCGCCCCCGCCCCGCCCGACGGCGGGACCGGCAACGAGGCCACTCCCCCCGCCACCCCAGAAAATGCCACCACCGGCGGCAGCTCCACCGGCCCGGCCGGCCCCGTGGACGCCTGAGCCGCCCCAAAAAATGGAGACGTCGGCCAGCTCGCATGACTCGCCCCCTCCCCCGAAACCGCCGCCCCCGCCGTGTCTCGCACCTGGACTGGTGCATCAGCGCAAAAACCATTTGCCGCATGATAGACCGCCTCTGCATCGAGCAATATCCGATTGACGAGGCACTTTACACATTTCGGGGGGAGTTTTGGGGATGAGTTGCCCAGGCTGCGGAACGCATTTACATGCGGCGGATGTCAAAGATTCCAGGCAGACCCGTGACGGGGTTCGCCGCCGTCGCCAATGTGCTGCGTGTGGCAAAAAGTTCACCACTTACGAGATTTCAGAACGCGATT
>JALRGB010000567.1 GCA_023253575.1 Verrucomicrobiales bacterium | reverse complement strand
CACCACGTCCCCACAACCCGCCACCCCCACACTCAGCCGCACCAAAAATCCAGCGGCCCTAGCCGCCCGCCTCAATGGCAAAACGATACGAGTCGTCAGAGTCAACCACTCCACTAATTTTGTATGATAGACTGCTTCCATCCGCGGAAGACCATCGTAGAAACCCAGCTCATGACGGGCAATCAAATTCGACCGTCTCAGGAATTCACCTAAACAAAGTCGGGGGATTCTCGGGAGATTTTATCCGCCGTATCGTCGGCCAAAAAACTAGTGATCCCATCACGAGCGCTTCAATGACAGCGTTTTAACTCAACTCAACAGGTGGTTCTTTACTCAATGAAGCAAACGACCATCGCCGCGCGCCGCGCCCCCCCCAACGCCCTCGCCCGCCCATCGCTTTTCTTTGCCAACTATGACCCGTCCCGCGCTCAGCGGACGAAACGAATTTCGGATCTTGAAATTTCAGGCAGGCCCCACATCCTCGGGCATGAAGAAGTTTCAAGTTGGCGTCATTGGTTATGGCTGGGCGGCCACCGCCCATATTGGGGCGATCAATGCCACGGGGTTGGCCGAGGTGGTCGCGGTGTATTCGTCCCGCGAGCTGGACGAGGCGGCGCTGCAGCAGACCCACGGTTCGCCAGTGAAAAGTTATCGCACGCTGGAAGGACTGCTGGCGCATCCGGGGCTGGAGGTGGTGGACATCACCAGCTATCCCTGGGAACATGCAGATCAAGCGGTGGCGGCGGCCGCTGCCGGTAAACACATTATCCTCGAAAAACCGGCCACTCTCTCGCTGACAGACCTGCGCCGCGTCGAATCGGCCGTGACTCAAGCCGGCGTACACTTCTGCGTTTGCTTCGAATGCCGGTGGTCAAGCCACTTTCAAGGCATCCGCGCCATGCTCGACAAAGGCATGATGGGAACGGTCCACTACGGGGAGGTCGATTATTACCATGGCATCGGACCGTGGTACGGCCAGTTTCGCTGGAACATCACTAAAAAAGGCGGCGGCTCCGCCCTGCTCACGGCCGGTTGCCACGCCCTCGATGCCTTGCTGCTCTGCATGGGCGGCACGGTGGAGGAAGTCATGACCTACTCAACCAAATCCAAAAGTAGCATCTTTGAACCCTACGAATACGACACCAGCAGCGTGACAATTTTAAAATTCACCGACGGTCGGGTCGGGAAATGTGCGGCCATCGTCGACTGTCTCCAGCCGTACTATTTCCACACTCATCTTGTTGGTAGTGAAGGAGCGATCCTCGACAAAAAATTCCACGTCAATCTTCCTGGGTTCAACAAACATGCGTGGGGCGAGATGAGTCTGAAGATGCTCGACAGCGGGGATGTATCGGATCACCCGTATCAGACGCAATTCGAGGCATTTTTTGCGGCGTTGGCGCTTGACCAGCCGATGCCCTTGACGGCACTGGCTGATGCCGTGCGCAGTCATGAGGTAATTTTTGCCGCGGATCGATCGGCGGAGCTGGGTCGTCCGGTCAAACTTTCTGAAGTTCGTTCATAATTCCATCATTTTTCCATGCCTGATCGCCGTCATTTTATTCTCCGCACAACTTTGTTTTCGCTGGCTGGCCTTGGGTCGGCGGTGACGGGGTGCCGCCAGCAACCAGCCCAAGAATCAGGCGGCGCGGTGCTGCGTGTTGGGATGGAGTTAAGCTACCCGCCGTTTGAGATGCAGGATGCAGCGGGCCAGCCGGATGGGGTGGGCGTGCGGATGGCTGAAGCGCTGGCCAGCCACCTCGGCCGGCGACTGCAGATCGTCCCCATGGGGTTCAACGGCCTGATCCCAGCCCTGCAGACGGGAAACATCGACCTGATCCTCAGCTCGTTGACCGCCAATGATGAAAGGCGGAAATCCATCGATTTCTCCGATCCCTATGCGTTCACCGGCCTCGCCCTGCTGGTGCGCAAAGACTCCGATATTCAATCAGTCGACGACTTGAAGTCGCCCGGCCGCATCGTCGCCGCTAAAAGCGCCACCACCGGTGAAACATGGGCCATCAATAACCTACCAGCCGCTAAACGCGTGGTTTTTGAAGAACAAACCGCCTGCGTTCAGGAAGTCGCTCAAGGCCGCGCCGACGCCTTCATCTACGACCAGCTCAGTATCTTCCAATATTCCCAAGCCAATCAAGACACCACCCGAGGCCTGCTCCGACCATTCGTCGAGGAAAGCTGGGGCATCGGCGTCGCCAAAGGCAACGACGCCCTGCGGCAGCAGGTAAATCAATTTCTGGCCGCTTTTCGCTCGTCTCAGGGGTTTGAGAAACTCGCCGATCGTTATCTCAACAAGGAAAAGCGCCTACTCGATGAAATGGGCATTCCTTTTATCCTTCGATAGTTAAATCATCAATAACCGCGCCCCTCAGCGCGGTTGGAGCAACGACCGACCGGTCATCTCGGCCGGCTGGGCCACGCCCAGCATCGCCAGCAGAGTGGGCGCAATATCGGCCAGAATGCCGTC
>JALRGB010000553.1 GCA_023253575.1 Verrucomicrobiales bacterium | reverse complement strand
AATGGCGCTGACCAGTTTGCCGACACGAAGTTTCAGGTCAGCATCACCACCGCGGAAGACAAAACGGCGGCGGCGGCTCTGCTCAACGATCCGGTCGGCGGTGTCTTGACGACGAAATTCTAAGGCCGGACTAGTTTCGAGGTCCTGTCTTCAGGATGGCCGGACCTCGTTTCGCAAGACGACGGCCACCGGCCGGTCAAATTCTATTACATGAAAGTCCAAATCCAGAAAGCGAAGGCAGCCGGCTTCTCCCTTCAAGGTCCTGTCTTCAAGAAAGGCGGGCCTTTTTTTTCGCAAGATGATGGCCACTGGCCGGTCAAATCCCCTCGCTTCTCTGGAAGTGTTCTCCCGCGGGTTTTAAAACTGGCCCTGAAGGTTGGGTGTCATCCCGCAGCAGCATGGTGAGGGGGGAGATGGCTCATGCGGTCATTTCCCCCTTCGCTATTTCGCCCATTCTTATTTTTCCCTTTCGACCCTTCACCCGATAAGTATTCCGTGGATTACTCCCAGACATTTTTTCGCACTCATTGGGTGACGCGCAGCGGTGTTGCCGGCACCAGCCGGGGGTTCACGCTCATTGAGATGCTGATTGTGGTCGCGGTGATCGGCATTCTGGCCGCCATTGTCATCAGCCAGATTGCCAATGCGACCTATGAGGCACGCCGCATTATGGCCCGGCAGCAGCAAGTGGTGGTGCAGTCAGCGGTCAGCAGTTGGATTATTCAGAGCACGACGAGACAGGCGCTGACCACCGTTCAAGGCACCTACAATGCGGCGGCCGACAGCCGAAGCCGGCTAGCCATGATCAGCCATTATTTAGACCCGGAAACGTACGCGCATCTGGCGGCCCAAACCGTCGACGCCAACAAAATTCAAAGTGACGCCATGAAGCGGACCGGCAAATGGATTGAACTACCGGCGTGGGCGCCCGGCAGTTATCCACGAGTCAACCTACTGCCGGTGAACTGATTGTGCGATTATGATTTCCATGTTGACCCTACCTCGATCCCCGGCTGTTCCCCGGCGGGGGTTTTCATTGATTGAAGCCCTCGCCACGGTGGCGATCATTGGGGTCATCACTTTTCTAGCCCTACCGAACATCGTCAATCTGCGACGGGATGCGGAGCGCAACATGGCGGTGGCGCGTGCCGAAGCCTTCAATCTCGGCGTGGCGGCCTACGTGCAATCGCTCGGGCTGACGGCGGCCGCCGCCGACTGGGCACCCTTAAATGCCGACACTCGCTACGGCCGCATCAGGCCCTTCCTCGCGTTCGCTCCTGCCTCGCTGAGCGAATACCTCTCCAGTCCCTACTCGCTGGGAGTTGCTAATTATCCGATCTCAAGCACAGGCACAGCCACCTTCGGAAAAATCCCGCTGTACGACTCCACTACCGGGACGGCCGTGCCACTTTCTTATTAGTCCCGCCCTCCCCTCCCCCACTCCGCATCCCCATGACTGTGTCTCCCAAAAAACCCTCCCGTGACGCGGGTCTCAGTCTACCCGAGCTGTTGACCTGCGTAGCGGTCATCGGCCTAGTGTCCGCCATGGCCCTGCCTCACCTCACCAACACCGGCCGCGCCGCCACTGCCGAAGTCGCCCAGCAGAAAACGTCCTGCATCAATCGCGCGCTGGGCGGATACCGGCAGTGCGCTGTGGAGATTACCATCGCGGCTGATGGCCAGTCGAGCCGGGATGAAAGCGCTGTCATGGCCTTGTTGACGACCCGCGATGACGGCGTCGTCGGCAGTCCGTTGCTGACTGGAGTTTGGCCCGCCGCTCCGACTAACAATCCGTTGACTTACAGAGTGGAGTGGAACGGCCATTCATTCGTCGTCCTCAACCCCGGCACCCCGGGGCTCGGTCTACTCATTCCGGACCTTTAAATCATTTTTCGCCTCATGAATCAACTTCTGACTTCTAGAACGTCGCGATATGGCAACCGGCTGGCGGGACCGCACCCCGGATCGGACGACTCCCAGCCGCCGGAACCCGCGATTCGCTTCCTCACCCCGGATCCCGGAGACCCGTCAGAAGTCGCCGCCTTGATGCCTTTGCGATTGTTGCGAGCAACCACCACCATTCCAGCGGAAACCATGGTCCGCCATCTGGGGCGCCTGCCCCACACCGCCGAACCGTGGCTGCCTCTAGCCACCCTCGGACCACTGCTCATCGTAGGGCATTATGACCCTGCCAGCAGTGACTATTGGGGACTGCCGTCGTTTCTCATCATCCGCACGCGTCTCTCCCAAAGCGATTACGCCGCAGTGGGTCAGGATTTACAAAGCCGGCTCACGCTGCATCCAATGGCCGCCACCAATCCCCTCGAGGACACCCTGCTCGCGCCGCCTCCCGTCGGTAGCCCCTTGGCCGCGGTTCTCGCCTGGTTCGCAGAACAATACCCCTTTGCCTCCAGCGAAGACGCTGAGCGCATGCGCCGTCTAGTGGACGAAAACCGTGACAAAACACTCCGGCGCCTCGACGACATGCTTTTCCTGCCCCGCCACTATGGCGTGGCCCTCTACCATCTGGCCACCGGCTTGCCAGTCTTCAACCCGGAACTCGCCCCCGCTCAAGATCTTTTCCCCCCAGAACTGCTGGAAAAACACGGGGTTTACCCGCTCCACATCGGAGAGGACACGGTCCATTTGCTCTGCGCCAGCACCAGCATCTACGCCTTTGAGGATGAATGGCTCTCATCAGGCCACTCCGCCCTCACCATGCAGCCAGTCCTCGCTGACCCGGCCGCCATCCGCGCAACCATCGCCCGCGACCGGTCAAGAGCCGCCCGCGCCACCACCACCCCCCAAGTCGGTGAACTCTACTTCTCGGATCAAGTCGAAAACCTCGTAGAAATCGACCCAGTCGACATCGCCCGCGTCAACCCCCAAAATCCAAACCATACTCCGGAACAAGTCGTCCAGTGGATTCTCTGGCGGGCCATCACCATGCGCTCGTCCGACCTACACGTGGAGAAATTTTACAATATGGCCCGATTCCGGGCGCGCGTGGACGGTGAGCTGGTCACGATATATTCTTGCTCCGAGGAATACCTGCAGCGGTACGTGGCAATGTTTAAAAATTACTGCGGCATGGGCCAGCAGCGGCAGGACACGCAGGACGGACGGTTTTCCATCAGAATCGGCCAGCGCCGACTCGATGTGCGCGTGGCCGCCATCCCATGCCGTCGCGAACAACAGAAACTCGTCATGCGGTTTCTCGACAAACAAGACGGCATTAAACAACTCTCAGAACTCAACCTCTCGCCACGCCAAACCGCCATCATCCGCGACGTTACCCACCGCGATCAGGGACTCTGCCTCGTCACCGGACCGACCGGATCAGGCAAAACCACCACCCTCTACGCCTTCATCAACTCGATTAATAGCGAGAACGTCAACATCCAAACCATCGAAGACCCCATCGAATACGAGATCGAGGGAATCAATCAAACGCAGACCGACCCGTACCACGGCATCACCTTTGCCACCGGCCTGCGCTCGCTGCTGCGCTGCGATCCGGATGTCATTCTCGTCGGCGAATCACGCGACCCGGAGACGGCTCAGGCGTCCATTAATGCCGCCCTGACCGGCCACCTCGTCTTCACCACCCTGCATGCCAATGACTCGCTACGCGCCGTGTCGCGGTTGATGAGCATGGGCGTCGAAAACTACCTACTCGCGGACGCACTTTGCCTGAGCCAAGCCCAGCGGCTCGTGCGCCGCCTCTGTCCGTATTGCAAAACAGCAACCCCCATCACCGCGGAAATTGCCGATCACCTCGGCCGCCATGGCGCCCTGAAGGACGGCCGGGTACCGCCCACGCCCATTTACCAAAAAGGTGGATGCCCCGAATGTAACGGCGTCGGGTACTCCGGACGCGTGGCCCTCATGGAAATGTGCCCGGTCGATGCCGAGCTGCAAAACCTCGTGGCCACCGGAGCCAGCATGCAAAGCATGCGCGCCGTGGCCGTGCGTTCCGGATTCCTGAGCCTGTACCAAGAAGGATTGGCCCATGTTCTCGCCGGCAACACCAGTTTCGAGGAAATTGCCTGCCTCAGTTACACGGCTGCACCATAAGGCTGCCCCTGAAAGCAGGGATGGCGAATTCAGGAGAAAACTGCCAATCGTTCAGCTCGGGAGCGGCAACGGGGACGTCAGCCGGGCGCGCGGCGTCAATATTTCCGGGTCCCCCTGCGTAATAAGAACCGTATGCTCGAAGTGACTGCTGGGACGGCCGTCGACGGTGACGGCCGTCCAGTTGTCGGCCAAAACCCGCGTTTTGCCGCGCCCCATATTGATCATAGGCTCGATAGCGAGAATCATGCCGGCCTTCAGTTTTGTCCTGATGGATGGGTCGGCCCAGTTGGGCACTTGCGGTTCTTCGTGGAGTCGGCGTCCGACTCCATGACCGACAAATTGCCGCACCACAGTGAATCCATGGCGGGTCACTAGCTTTTCGACGGAACCGCACAGATCACGCAGACTATTGTTATGACGCGCCAATGAGATGGCAGCGTCAAGAGAGTCCTCGGTGGCCTGCAGCAAGCGCCATGTGTCCGGATCAATGTCTCCCACCGGCACGGTCGTGGCATTGTCACCGACCCAGCCGTTGAGATAAACACCGACATCAAGCTTCACAATATCGCCGTCACGAATAATCCTCGACGACCGCCCAATGCCGTGCACGACCTCATCATTCAAAGAAACACAGATATTGGCCGGGTAGTTACGGTATCCAAGAAATGCGCTGGTGCAGCCGTGCTCGCGAATGAGGTCAGCCGCCACTCGATCGACCTCGGCGGTAGAGATCCCGGCGCGAACGTGAGTAGCAACAAGGCCCAGAATCTTGGCGGCAGCATGGCCCGCCTGTCTCATCCCCTCAATTTCCTTTCCCTGGCGTAAGTGAATCACAATGAATGATCGTTGGGCTGATCCGTGCAACACGCCCAGAGCCTGAGCGCCCCTTGGACGGTAATCTCGAAATTACTGACCTGCACCGCTAAAAGCGAACATGGCAGCTCCGACAATAATGATAGCACAAAGGATGAGCAGCCAAGTGATGTTGCCACCAGCGATACCGCCTGTTTCGGCACCCTGGCGTTCGAAGCGACCGCGAATCCGACCTTTGCGCAGGAAACCATCGTAATGCTTTTGCAGCAGATGCGTTTCGACCTGGCGCATCATGTCGAGGAGCACCCCGACAAGAATGAGCAAACTTGTGCCTCCGAAGAATTGCGATACGGTCGGAGTCACGCCGGCCCAATTGGAGATGATGGTGGGCAGGACCGCAATGATGACCAGAAAGATAGCACCAGCGAAAGTCAGCCGGCTCATTGTGTAGTCGAGGAAATCAGCAGTCGGTTTCCCTGGGCGAACCCCTGGGATGTAACCCCCGTTTTTCTTGAGATCTTCAGAAATCTGTGTCGGTTGGAACATGGTCGCGACCCAGAAGTAGCTGAAAAAGAAAATCAGAATAGCATCGAGAACGTAGTACCAAATGCTCGTGTGGGAAAACAAGTTCTGCAATTTCGCACCCCAAGCGCTGGCACCGGCGAGAGTCGTCGCAATCCAAGTGGGAAACAAAATGATAGCTTGAGCAAAAATGATCGGCATGACACCGGCATAATTGATTTTGAGCGGCAAGTAGGTCGACTGACCACCCACTACTTTGCGGCCCATTTGCCGTTTCGCGTACTGGATGTTGACGCGCCTAGCGGCTTGCGTAATGGCCACTACTCCGGCAATCACTGCCAGAAGGAGAGCGAGCAACATTACCAAGCCGAGAGCCTTCAGGGACGTATCTTGATCACCCGTAATGTACGTTTTCCACACTTGAACCAAGGCCCCGGGCAGCGCAGTCAAGATGTTGGCTGAAATGATGAGCGACATCCCGTTACCGATGCCACGCTCCGTGATCTGGTCGCCCATCCACATGAGCAACATAGAAGCCGCGGTCATGGTCAGCACCGCAATCAACTGGAATTGCAGGCCACTATGAGGAATCAAAACGTTGCGGGTCTGATCCAAGAACTCCCCGAGCTGCGGTAGTAAGATATTCTGCGATGGATTCAGCAATCCACCTACCATCATCCAACCCTGAACCAGACAGAGCGCGATGGCCGCGTACCGAGTCAATTGCGTGATTCGTTGACGACCGCCCTCTTCCTTGGCGAGCTTACCTAAACGCGGAACGACCGCGGTCAGGAGCTGCATCATGATGCTGGCACTGATGTAAGGCATGATGCCGAGGGCGAACAACGCGCACTTGGCAATACCACCACCAGAGAAAACATTGAGCAACTGGGCGAACGCAGCACCGCCACCTTCCCCCTTCATCGCCTGCTGTTTGCTGTACTCGACCCACTCATGAACGACCACAGGGTCGACACCAGGTAGAGTGATGTGAGTCCCGATTTGGACTACCACCAGCATTAACAGAGTGAACAAGATCCGCTTACGAAGCTCAGGGATCTTGAAGGAATTGGCGAAGGCCGATATCATGATACGCAGTGGACGGAGACGCTCGGGGGACGGGGCGGCCCGCTTACGATGCGGCCAGAGCCGTCACGGTACCACCGGCTTTTTCGATCTTTTCGCGGGCGGAAGCACTGATGGCCGCCACGGAGACAGTGAAGGATTTAGTGACCTCACCGGAACCGAGAATCTTCACGCCGTGATAACGACCGCGAAGAATGCCGGACTCACGCAGGGCGAGTTCATTGATTTCCGCACCCGCCTCAAACCGCTCTTCCAAAGTGGAAAGATTGATCACGGCATAATTAGTGGCAAAGCGGGCATTGTTGAACCCCTTGCCTGGCACTCGACGATACAATGGCATCTGACCACCTTCGAAACCGAGGCGAATGGCCGCACCAGCACGGGCCTTTTGACCTTTGTGACCGCGACCCGAAGTTTTTCCGTGACCGGAGCTTTCGCCGCAGCCGAGGCGCTTGCGACGGTGCTTGGCCCCTGGACGAGGCGCGAGTTCATGAAGTCTCATAAGAAAAATAAATTAAAGTGGTAACGAATTCCCGCCGAGAACGAACGACCTAAGCCGACCGCACCCAAAACCGGGCCAATGATTAGATTGCTTGCTGCTCGGGCAGTTTTTTGCCGCGTGCACGGTAAATACTGTCGCGGTGACGCAGTTTGACAAGCGCCGTTAGCGTGGCCTTGACGACGTTCGCATGGTTCTTGGAGCCGAGGCTCTTCGCGAGCACATCTTTGACCCCAGCGGCTTCCAAGACAGCGCGCACCCCGCCGCCAGCAATAATACCGGTACCTGGGCTGGCAGGTTTCAGTAGCACCTTGCCACCACCGAACTCCCCGTAGGTTTCATGTGGGATGGTATGCTCGCGAATCGCGACAGTTTGCAGTTCTTTTTTGGCCGATTCAGTTGCTTTTTTAATAGCGTCCGAAACCTCATTGGCCTTGCCAAAGCCGAATCCGACACGACCCGAACGGTCACCGGAGACGACGAGCGCACTAAAGCTGAAGCGACGACCGCCTTTGACGACTTTGGCGCATCGGTTGATAAAGACGACTTTGTCCGAAAATTGCGGGCCATCGCCCGGCTCGGCATTGCGATCGGGTTCGCGGGAATTCCGTTGGTTTCTCATGCTCAATTGATGGTCGGGGACAAATTAAAATTTCAGGCCAGCGGAACGGGCAGCGTCGGCCAGAGCCTTGACTTTCCCGTGGAAGGTGAATCCACCGCGATCGAAAACCACGGCTTCGATTTGATGCTCTTTGGCGCGGGCGGCAATGAGTTCACCGATTTTCGTGGCGGCGACCACATTGGCGCCTTTCACGGTGCTGGCTTTTTCCATGGTCGAAGCAGCAGCCAATGTCACGCCTTTGGTGTCATCAATGACTTGGGCGTAAACATGCTGCCCGGAAAAGTGAACGGCCAAGCGCGGACGAGCCGTGGTACCGGAAACTTTCTTGCGAACCCGGCGATGAACCACGCGGTGCGCGGCTTTACGAATATACTGAGGCATTGTCTAAAAATGGTAAAGGGACTATTGAACGCTCTTGCCAGCCTTACGGCGGACTTGCTCACCGGCATAACGAATGCCCTTGCCTTTGTACGGCTCAGGGGGGTAGTAGCTCCGCACATCCGCTGCAAACTGACCAACCAATTGGCGATCGATGCCATCGACCCGAATTTTGGTATTGTCGGTCACCGTGACCTGCAAGGTCGCTGGGATCGGATGGAGAACAGGATGGCTTTTGCCGACGCTCAGATCAAGCTTGTCGCCTTTGACGGCGGCCCGGAAACCGGTGCCCTGAATCTCCAGACTTTTGGTGAATCCATCGCTGACGCCCTTGACCAGATTGTTAATGATGGCGCGCGCCGTGCCATGCATGGCGCGAGAACGACGATCCTCTGAGGTACGGGTGACTGCGAGAACGGACTCGCGAACTTCCAAATTAACCCCGGCAGGCAGGGTCCATTCGAGTTTGCCCTTAGGTCCCTCGACGGTCACTAGACCGGCGGCCCCCGCTTTCACAGAGACCTTGGACGGCAGAACTATGGTCTTATTACCAACTCGTGACATGATATTCGATGCTGTATGGGTGGAATTACCAGACTTCGGCTAGATACTCGCCGCCGACATTGGCGCGACGAGCCTTGGCTCCAGAAAGGATACCTTTCGGTGTAGAGAGAATGGCAATGCCAAAACCCTTGATGACCTTAGGCACATCTTGGGATCCAACATAACGCCGGCGGCCTGGCTTGCTCACCCGGCGCAGATCAGTCAAGGCAGCAGTTTTGCCTTCAAAGCGATTGGTAACCACTAAACGAAGGAAACCATCAACCGTGGTAACTTCGTAGTTCCAAATAAACCCTTCTTCTTTCAGAATGCGGGCGATGTCCGCTTTGATGCGGGAGTGCGGAGCGTCAAACGTCTCCTTGCGAGCACGCACGGAGTTTTTTAGACGCGTCAAAAAGTCGGCGATGGGATCGGTCAATGTGGCCATGACAAAGAAAAATTAAGCTTACAACAGGATCAAGCGGCCTGAGATGTGGTTTGGGTGGGCGGCGCTTCGTTTGGATTGCGGCGGAATGGCATCCCGAGCACCTTCAGGAGCTCACGAGCCTCGTCGTCCGTCCGGGCGCTGGTCACGATACAAATGTCAAATCCCAGATTGCGTTTGACCTTGTCGATTTCGATTTCAGGAAAGATGGTGTGATCCTTGATACCGAGGGTATAGTTGCCACGACCATCAAAGGCACGGGTAGCGACGCCACGGAAATCGCGAATGACCGGAATCGCCAGCTTGATCAAGCGTTCCAAAAACTCGTACATGTTCCGGCCACGCAGAGTGACCTTCACCCCGACTGGTTCCCCAGCACGAAGCTTAAAATTAGAAATGGCAAGCTTCGCCTTGGTAATCACTGGGCGCTGACCCGTGATTTTGGCCACATCGTTGGCAGCGTCTTCAACGGCCACCTTGCGATCAGCCTCCTTGCCGACGGAACAATTGATGACCACCTTCTCGATCCGTGGGATCTGATGGACATTTTTCAAGGCCAGCTTTTCGCGCAGAGCGGGAACAGCGTGTTCTTGATAGTACTTTTTGAGTGCAGGTGCGGGTGCGGGTGCCATGGCGGACAATGGTTACTTCTTCTTGCTTTTACCAGCGGGCTTGGCCGCGGCCGTTGATTCGACGAGTCGAACGTTTGAAATATGAATCGGACCTTCGCGCTCAATGATACCACCTTCGGGCGATTGTTGATTTTTGCGCTGATGCTTTTTGATCATGCGAAGTCCCTCAACCAATACTTGATTTTTGGCTGGGAAGACGGCGAGTACGCGCCCCTGACGCTGAGCAGCGGTGCGCTTCACCTTAATGGGGTCCATCGAAGGATCCTTAGGCTGCTCGTAAGTGTAGAGCTGACCACCGGAAATGACTTCGACGAGATCGCCCTTGTGGACGTGAGTTTTGATGCGGCTCATGGCGTTAGAGAACCTCCGGGGCGAGGGACACGATTTTCATGAAGTTTTTCTCGCGGAGTTCGCGAGCCACTGGGCCGAAAATACGGGTGCCCTTTGGATTTTGATCCTTTTTCTCGATAATGACGACCGCATTGTGGTCGAAGCGGAGGTAGGATCCATCAGCACGGCGAACCGGTTGACGAGTACGCACGACCACAGCCGTGACGACATCACCCTTTTTCACGCTGCCAGTTGGCGACGCTTCACGGACGTTGCATGTGATGATGTCGCCCACGTGGGCGAAACGGGTCGGTTTCCCGAGTACCCCGATCATCTTGGCCATCTTGGCCCCGGTGTTGTCCGCCACCACGAGGCGGCTGCGCATTTGAATCATGAGTGTTCCTCCTAAAAAATGAAAAGTGTAGACTGCCTCACGGCAGGAAAATCTGAGATGATTTTAGTGGGCGAGGACCTCGACGAGGCGCCAGCGCTTCAGTTTGCTCATAGGTCGGGTTTCCATGATGCGGACACGCTGTCCTTCCTTGGCTTCACCCTTTTCATCATGGGCGTAGAACTTGGTCGTGCGCTTGATGATCTTTTTGAATTGCGGGTGGGGAACGCGGCGGACGACTTCGACCACGAGGGTCTTGTCCATTTTAGCGGACACGACTTGACCGACGCGGGTCTTGCGCAGACCGCGCTCGACGGTGGCGGTGGTTTCAGTGGGGGCGGTGACAGGATCGCTCATGACGAAAATTAATGGGTGCGTTGATTACTGAGCCGCGAGTCCGAGGCGATGCTGGCTGAGCAGCGTTTGGGTACGGGCGATGGCCCGGCGCACCAAAGTGATGCGAGCGGGATTTTCGAGTTGGCCACTGGCCTTTTGGATGCGCAGGGTCATCATCTCCCGACGCAACTCGATCTCGCGGAGGACGAGTTCCTCGACTGAAAGCGGCTTAAGGTCCTTGATCTTCATCTGAGTAATATAGGGGTGGCGACTTAGTGAGCGTCGCGAGCGAGGAAACGGCAACGCAGTCCAAGCTTGGCTGAAGCGAGGCGGAATGCCTCTTTCGCCACCGACTCGGTTGCACCACCAATTTCGAAAAGAACTAAACCTGGACGAACAACCGCCACCCAAAATTCGGGGGCCCCTTTACCCTTACCCATCCGGGTTTCGGGCGGACGCTTGGTGATGGGCTTATGAGGGAAAATCCGAATCCAGACTTTCCCTTTCCTCTTGAGGGCGCGATTGATGGCCACACGACAGGCTTCAATCTGTTGGCTGGTGATCCACGCCCGACCCAGCGATTGCAATCCGTACTCACCAAAGTCAACCTTGGTGCCACGGGAAGCATTGCCAGCGCGGCTGCCGCGGTGGGATTTGCGAAATTTTGTTCTGCTTGGAATCAGTGCCATATGCCTGGAAAGAAAGTAGGTGAATCAGTCGATTAAGCGCGAACTTCAGGATTGTCGCGTGGGGTACGGGGACGGGCATCGCGCGGTTCGCGCGTTTCGCGCTTTTGTACGTTGCTTGAATCGTCCTCTTCTTTCTTCGTGAGCCAGCATTTGACACCAATGATGCCGTAAACTGTGCGCGCTTCGGAAAAGCCGTAATCAATGTTGGTCCGCAATGTTTGCAAAGGAACTTTACCTTCGCGATATTGTTCGGAACGAGCGATATCAGCACCGCCAAGGCGGCCAGCGCATCGAACCCGGATCCCTTCGGCCCCAAAATCCATAGCTGTTTGAACAGCCCGCTTCATCGCCCGCCGGAAAGCAATACGCCGCTCCAACTGGAGTGCGATGTTCTCTGATATAAGCTGCGCGTCAAGCTCTGGTTGCTTGATTTCGTAAATGTCGATTTTCACCTGTTTGCCGCCGCAAAGAGCCGAAATATCAGCATTGAAGCGCTCGATCTCGGCACCTTTTTTACCGATAACCAGTCCAGGACGAGCGGTAAAGAGAGTGACTCGTACACTGTTCCACGCACGCTCGATGAGAATCTTCGAAACTGCCGCGAAGGACAACTGCTTCTTCAGATATGCACGAATGCGGTGATCACTGTAGAGATTATCCGCGAATTCCTGTTTCGTGGCGAACCACTTCGAACGCCAGTCTTTAGTGACGGCGAGTCGATAACCGATTGGATTGACTTTTTGGCCCATGATGAAGGTGCGAGTGCGGTGTAAGGCGGAATTGACTAGGCGGCTGGTTTACGACCGGCGCCCTTCTGCTTTGGCTGAGGAAGTGGGATCTCGTCGGAAAGGACGATGGTGATATGACTGCTGCGGCGTTTGATGGCGGAAGCGGAACCTTTGGCGCGCTGGGTGATACGCGCGAGGTGGCGGGCTTCAGTGACAATAGCGCTTTTGACGACTAGGCTGTTAGGGGCCAGTCCGTTATTATGCTCCGCATTGGCCACGGCGCTTTTCAGCGTTTTGCCGATCAAGGTTGCGGCTTTTTTCGGCACGAAATTGAGCAGGTCCAGAGCGCGCGAGGCGGGCAGACCTTGAATTTCGCGAGCGACTTCCCGCGCCTTGAGGGGCGAGATGCGCTGCTGACGGGCGATGGCTCTGACTTCCATGATTGATTCGGGTTCGAAGGGGGCGGTGAAATGGCCTAGTTTGACTCTGAGAGCAAGCGAAGAGTGTCACCAACCTGAGGAAACTCCTCTCCTTCCAGGGCGGTGACGACACTTCCACTTAAACTGTTGCGTACTTCCACCACGACGGCAGAAGCGAGGGGGCGATCGTTACGATAAATTCTTAAAGGCGTCCCGGGTTTGAGTCCGGCACGCTGACCCGCATTGATGAGGAGCAAACGTTGCTCGGGCTTAATACTGACAATGCGGCTGGACTCGATTCGCGAGGCGGCTGTGAGCACCTCGTCAGACGAATTCGAATCAGGGACAGCGGTGGCCGCGACTAAAGCAGACTCCAAAGCAGCGCGGACGGTGGGAATTTCAGCGGCACCCGGTTGCAGCATCGCTTGAGCACATTCGACAAGCTGATGAAGGCGGTCTTGAGCGACCGCCTGATCGGCTCGCGTCAGGCGCAAATCATTGATGGCATCTAAGAGCCGACTTTCCAGAACAGCAGTCGTGGCGGGTGCTCCGGTCACTTCAGCCCGCTGGCGTAGCTGAAGGGCCTCTTCCCGAGCCGCCAAAGCCTCGGCACTGAGGATACCAACCTTAACCGCCATCGCATTGTTGGCTGCTGTCTCGGCGTGGTAGCGATCTTGCCAGACCTTATTTTGCGCCAGAGCCGCCTTCAGTGCCGTTCGGCACTCCATGGCGTCAAACTGAGCATCCTGAGCCTCGGCACGACACACACCCATGCTGCTGACTGCCAAAGAGGCAGACAAAAGCAATGAGGATGGTGAGAGTGCCAAGACCATAGGAAAAGGAAAAGAGAATTACTTACTGACCTTGGCAGTGTGATTGCCGTGGCTGATGAATTTGCGAGTCGGGCTGAATTCACCGAGGCGGTGACCGACCATGTTTTCGGTGACGTAGACCGTTGGAAAGTCCTTGCCGTTGTGCACCATGAACGTGTGACCGACGAAATCAGGCGTGACCATGCTGGCACGGGACCAAGTTTTGATCGGTTTTTTCTGATTAGCCGAATTGAGTTTGTCAATTTTGACCAGCAATTTCTGCTGAACAAAAGGGCCTTTTTTGAGTGAGCGTCCCATAGGATGGAGAAGTGATGCGGTGACCGTGAGGGGTTACTTTTTGCGACGCTGAACAATCAGCTTGTTGGTGGCCTTCTTAGGATTGCGGGTCTTCTGCCCCTTGGCATGGCCCCATGGGCTCAGAAGGTGCTGACGGCCACCACCTGACTTTGAACGGCCTTCCCCACCACCGTTGGGGTGGTCAACTGGGTTCATGGTCATGCCGCGGACGGTCGGACGAACACCCATCCAGCGGGTGCGGCCAGCCTTGCCGGAAACGACGTTCATGTGCTCGCTGTTTCCGATCGTGCCGATGGTTGCGTAGCACTTCGTGTGCACTCTCCGGATTTCGCCCGAGGGCA
>JALRGB010000447.1 GCA_023253575.1 Verrucomicrobiales bacterium | reverse complement strand
CTGTCGTAAGAGACATGTCCGCACCTGAGGAATCCTTGGCCAAGGAGGGGTAATGGGCGGGGCGATTGTTGCGGTGGCCAGAGAAGCTAATCCCGCTTTTGGTTTCCCCATTGTAAACTACTTCCGCAGCAGGCGCGGTGTCGGAGTTATCGTTGTCGAAGGTATCAAAGGTGACCGCAAGCCCCTCGGCGACCCCGTCCTCTGTCAATTTTGAATTGACCATCGCGGGGCCGAAATTAAAGCTGTAGCCATCAGCGGGCAGACTGGTGCCTCCCGTGGTCTGGACATCAAAAGTGACCTTCAATTTTTCCACTCGCACCCCTTTGGGGATGGAGTTGATGACGATGCTCCCTGTTTCGCTAGCGACCGCATCGGTGAGTTGCAACGCTTCACCCACCTGCTTTGCTCCCACGATGGTCAAATCCTCGCGAACAGTGGGGAAGCTAATTGTGTCGGAGAAGCTGCTCTGCGCGCGAGCAATGCTGGCCAAGGCCAAGAGCAACAAGGCAAAGAGGCGCACTACGCGGCAAGCGCCAGTTTTTTGCGGATTAAGTTTCATGGCTGGCAAAAAGGATTCGAGCTTACTGGAGAATGTCGGCGGTGGTGATGCGGCGCAGCGAGATGCTGCCTTTGGAGACGATGGCCTGACGGGCGAGGCCGCCGGTGGTTTCCTGATAGGTGCCGGTAAGGATGGTCGGGTCAGGTGCCGCGTCGAAGCTGATGGCGAAGCTGCGGGTGATGGAATAGCCCACGCCGTGCTGAGGATGGAAGACATGGCGGAAGGGGTTACTGCGGTGAAACGCGTCGAGCATGAGCGGCGAGGAACTGCCGGTGGACACCGACTTACCAACGCCGAGCTGCCCTTCCAGCGGCCAGAAAAGATGGTAGGTTTCCGGCAGGTCCGGCGGACGAGACGTGCGCGTGGCAAGCTCGAAGTAGGCGAGCACGTTCTCGTCGTTCACGTCGGCGGGATCGGCGACGCCCTGCGCGGTGGCCACCTTGCTGCGCAGCGAGGCAGAAAGATGGGCGGCGCTAAGATCCCGCGGCAGGTCAAAGGTGACCGTCTCGAGGCGCAGACCCGCGCGACTCCCATCGCTGCGCTGCTGGATGCCGTCGAGGTAGGGAAGGCGGGTTTCATCAACAACCAGGACCTGGGTGGGGGCGATGTCCGGCGAGGCGGTCTTGGTCTGCATCAGAATGGAGCGGGGCACCAGTCGCGCCTGCCCGGCGGCGTCCACGTGAATGAAAATCTGCAGCGGTAGCTCGCTGGCCGTGGCCTGCACGGGTGAGCCTGCGGTGCCCAGGCTGGTGACCGAGTTCAGGATGATCTGGCCGAACCAAAGACCGGTGAATGTGTTCGCGGGCGGAGTGGCGCTGGCATCGGCGGGAAGGTCCGCGTTGAGGGCGCTCACCGGCAAATAGCGATACACGGAGCCACCAGTGAGAGAGGTACTGACCCGGTAAAGGTGCTCGCGGAAATTGAGCCCGCTGCTCCAGTTCCGCTTTACGCCGACGGTGATTGAGCGGCTTCCTCCTGCGGTCAGGCTGGCCACCTGCCAACCTGCGAACCAATCGACATTTTGAACCTGCCATCTTAATTCCTGCGGAACCGGTTCCAAGGCCCAGAGCTGCAAGTCATTGGCGCCCGGATCAGTGCCTACCGGAGCCAGACGGGCGATGGAAATCTGATGCGCGGCCCCACCGCTGCCCTCAAGGTTGGAAAACGTCAGCTCACCCGGAGTCAAGAGCACCGGATCGGCGGCAAGGTCCGCGGGGTTGATCACCGCCAGCGAGCCGGGGCCTGAGCCGAAATTCCATGCGCCGGAGACCGCACCGGAGAAATCCGTCTCCACCGGCCCGCTCCAGCCATTGCCGACCATCGTATAAGGGGCGTTGATCCAGTAAGCTTGGGAACTCTGAACCACGTCCGTTCCCTTGACCGGCTCCCAGGCCCCGGTCGCCGGATTCAGCTTCTGCACGTTCGCCGCGGCACCAAGCAGCCCGTCGATCGTGATACCGGAACCCGCCATCAGCGAGGCAAAGGTGGGCGCGCCCTCCACTCCGAAGCCGACAAGGTTGTATTCGCCCTTGGTCCACGAGGGCTTGTAGAACACCACTTCGCCCTCGATCCCCAAGACCCCAGCCGCAGCACCACCCTCAGCCACCGCGCCGCCATTGGGAGACACATGCACCAAATAGGCGTGATTCGCGCGGACAGCGATGCTCGCCGTCTCGCCCGACTGCGGGGTGGCCGCCCACACATCCCACCCACCTTGGTTGAAAGTGCTCTCCGGATCCGAGGTGAACTCTGCGGTGCCAATCTGGCCGATGGGGCTGGCCACACGATCAATGACAAATTCATTCGACTGGAACACCACATCAGCGGTCAGCGCCTGACCGTCGACGTCCACCGGACTCACCTCCAGCCAGACAGCGTTCCAGCCGTAGCGGAGCGGCAGGCTCTGGGTGGTTGACACGGCCAAAGCGGTGGGAACGAAAAACAAGAAAAGAATGACCCTGACGGGGATGCAAATCGCTAGGCGCAGAAAGGAAAATGTCATTGGATCGACGGTTTGGACTTTTAACGTGTTCGAAACGACGGCGGTTAAATTTCAGCGCTTTTCAAGGAAGGCCGGGCAGAACCCCTATGACACACCAATATTTTTTGAGCCTGCACTGGGCAAGAAACTGAATCTGGTATTTTTAAGGGATGAAGCAGGGTTGCTCCGTTCCAACCGTTTCATGAAACGCTGTCATTTATGGGGTGGAGGGCGTAGGGCAGCACTCGCCGACTTGCTTCGTTATCCCGATTGGCGGTTTTGCGGACGCTGAGCGTGGAGCCAGTGACCCGCTTGAGGCCACTACAGAACTGTTGTGTTACACGCCCGTTTTTTAGCGCATCCCACCGCCCAAAAAGTCTTTGCTAATGAAATGAAAATATGGGAACAAAAAAGCAAACCCGAGCAACAGATTGCCACCAAGGACAAGCCATGATGGCCTTGGCTAGAGGCTAGGCAGCGTCCCGATCTGCCTCTTTCAAGCACGCAGACGACCCATGGTCTTGGACATTCCAACGCTGGCACTAGTGACCGGCTGCATCAGCCTGATGCAGGTCATCGGGCTTCTCATGATTTGGTCACTGAACCGGAACATACCCGGCCTAGGTCAATGGACTGTATGCAGCCTGCTGAGCGTAAGCTCCCTGCTACTGATTCTCTGCCGGCAGAGTCTGGATAATGAGCTGGTGACCAAGGTGCTGCCAACTCTTCTCACTTGGACTGGGAGCCTTTTTTTTTACTTGGGCGCTGCTGCCCTCCAAGGGAAACGGGCGGAGCTGAAGCGACCGCTGCTGGTCTGTATTCCCTGCTTCGTCGGCTACTTGTGGTTCGGATGGGTCGCCCGGGAATTCTGGCTGCGGCCTCTGTTCTATACGCCGCCTGTTGTAATTTTTCTGACGCTTGGGGCGCTCGTGCTACTCCAAGAAAGGCGGGTCGGCCTCCGGCTTGCGGCTCGCTTCGCCGCCTACTCGGCGATGATATATGCTCTGACCTTTGTCGTCCGCGGCGGAATACTCAGTTCCAGCCAAGCCAACCCGGAACCATTACAAGCCCGCGGCGAACAGGTCCTGATCTTTGCCAGCACTCTGTTCTGGATCGTCTGCTGGACATTCGCCACCGTGCTGCTGGTCAACCAACGGCAAAACCTTGAAAAGATCGATTTTCACGATGCACAGCTGAAAGCTCTGAAGGAACTGGCCCAGACCGAGCGGGAACTGGCCCAAACGGAGCGGGAGCTGGCCATCACCGAACGGGAACTGGTGGCAGAACGTGCGCAGCAACATAGGGCGCTGCTACTGCGCGACCTCCACGACGGGCTTGGCGGCGTGACAGCGAATTTGGTCCTGCTGGCCTCCCTCAGGCGCAGCGATGAAACATCCCATGAGCGGCGCGAATTGATGCAGCACATTGAGCACCTCGCGATCGAGTGCAACCGCGAGGTGCGCCTGCTCATGGACGCGCTCCAAAAGGGATCTGTCGACTGGCGGCAATTCCTGCAGGAACTCCGCGAATACGGCAAACACCTCGCCGCGGGCCACCGCTTCAACCTACACTGGCTCGTCTCCGGCCATGTACCGACGCAGCCAATCATCGACGTCGCAGCCCAGCTCTCGCTGATGCGCTGTCTAAAGGAGGCCGTCAACAACTTGGCCCGCCATTCCAAAACCCGCGAGGCAGTCATGCGCGTTCGCTTCCTCAGTCGCTGCCTCGTAGTCACCGTCCGCGACGACGGCATCGGCCTGCAAAACCTCAACGAGGCCAAGGCGACGGGGCGAGGGCTTCGGAACATGCAGCGTCGCTGCGAGGAACTGGGCGGACGCTTTACCCTCCGTAGCGGCCCCGGAACCGTCCTCCGGTTTCTCGTCCCGCTGCCGGTAACACTGGCTCTCATAGCCAAAAAACCCCCATTTCCCGACATTGCACTTCATCATGAAAGGCGCCAAACAGATATAAATGATTCGCCTCGTACTAGTCGAAGATAATTCCGAAACTCTGGCGACCCTGTGTCGAGTCTTCGAGTCAGGGGATAGAATCGAACTCGTCGGTGCCTACGAGACCGCCGAGGATGCCTTGCGAGGAACCGACTGGCGGGAGGTGGACGTGCTGCTGACAGATCTGGATCTTCCAGGCCTGACCGGCGCGCAATTGATTGCTGTGGCCCGCGGGAAGGCTCCTGAGCTGCTGGCTTTGGCCCATACCGTCCACGAGCAACGCGAAGACCTGTTTCAAGCATTGCGAGCCGGGGCTTCCGGCTATCTGGTCAAGGGCACCACGGCACCCGTGCTGCTGGAATCCATCCATGCCATCTTCGGGGGCCAAACCCCCATCAGTTCGGCTGTGGCCGGACACCTCACCGAGTATTTTCGTGCCGCCGAATCGTCCTCAACTGACTGGGAGGAAGCCCTCACGAGCAGGGAAATGGAAGTGTTGCGACTCTTCACCCAAGGGAACACTTATGAAGAGCTGGCCCAGCACATAGGCGTCAGCCGACACACGGTGCACAGCCATGTGCGAAATATCTACAGCAAGCTGCAGGTCAACAGCCGCAAACAGGCGCTGCGACAGGCTCTAGCCCGGGGTTACATCCGACCTTGAAAACACCGCAGTGAAAGCTCCGTGATCTCTTATCTACTTTATAATGAACGCTATATAATATCATAAGTAGTCGGATGTGGTGAGTTTTGACGCCTTATCCCAACTGCGGCCAAGGAGCCGCCCCCAACTCAGGCTTCCCCCGACCACTAAAGCCCCGGCCCCAAAAAAGTCACGCCTATCCTGATCAGTGTGTCCTGCACATCCCTCTGTTCCGCCACCACAAACCAAGAATGCAAACGAGGCGAACCATCGGGTTTTGAGGCGTCTGGAATGTCCACTCTCGTCATGTAATGGCAGGCCAACCGGGGGTCCTCCACCTTGAAAGCCACCACATGCTCGCCGTCCAACTTGTAATTCGACTGCACCACCGGCACAATCGTCACCATTTCTTTCCACGGGAAGAGACTGTCGAACTTTTTGTCCACATGCAGTCGAAACAACGCTTTTTCCGTCCGGTTCAGCACCCGGTCGAATCTGGCGACGCAAAAAACGTGCTCAATCGACGAACCCGGCGGCGCCTTGAAAAAATCCGGGGACTTCAATAGATTGGGCGTTCGAAAGACAACCGAACTCTCACCTTTGATTTCTTGCGTCGCCATCACAGCCTCGGGCACAAAAGCCTTCCCAAAACCTTCGACCTCCACCAGCGAATAGGGAGCGTAGTCACCGTTCACGGAGGATGAGGGGAAAGTCACATAAATAACCGATCGCACTCTGCTGATACCGAGTGGAATGCGCTTAACAATGGCATAAGGCGTCTTCCGCACGACATCCATGGCCTTTTTATCCCACTGAAATTCAAAAAGTCCGTCGTCTACACTGATGCCAGCGCGGGAGTAAAATACGCGCATCTTGTCACGCATTCCGGTTTCAAAAGCCTTCTGTGTCGCCACCGGAGGCGCTTCAATAGCATCAAATTTCTCGATTTCCCTAGCCTGAAACACATAGTTCTCCACAGAAAATGCCGACAGGCTCTCGATCTCGCTGGCCGCGCGCACCACTCCCTGGAATAGCCCAAGAAAAATCAGCAGAAGGAAGGCGTCACGCATAAAAAAAGAGACTGAAAATGGAGGGAATCCAGGCAGTCGCAGATCGATCAGATGGCATCAACAAAACAGTCACACCGATCTATTCGCACAGGGCAGCAAATTGTTACACACAAGCCCCCAAAAAAAGGGGTCAGGAGAAGATTCTTGACAACTTTCTCGGCCATGGCACGGCGACTGGCTACGATTGAGACAAAGCCGCTTGTACGCGGCCGGTCGCCGAGCCTACTAAAATCGTTCGGAGAGACGTTCGGCGCCGCGACCGGGGTCAGCGACCCCAGCTACAGTGGCGGCTTTGCCGACTGGTTTTCACGATTGGCGGTGGAGGGGGCGTCCAAGAGAGGCCGACGAGGACGTCGGCGTTCCCGGGGGCGCTTCCGCGCCACATCCGATGGGGACGGGGCTGGGTGGGCCGATTGGTTTTTTTAGGCACGGGTGGGTCACTTGAATTTGCCCACATTGACAAATTCCCACTTTTTGGCTATACTGGAAACAGAAAGGAACAATCACCATGCAAGAAGTCATTCAGCAGCTCAGACCGGACGCAAAAGGCCGGATCACCCTCGGCAAGCTCGCGCGCGGCGTCAGTAGCTTTCGAGCAAGAAGGCTGAAGGATGGCAACATCGTCCTGGAGCCGTTCACCGAGATCCCTGCCCGAGAAGCGTGGCTGTTTGAGAACGCCGCAGCCCTTGGCGCGGTCAAGGCCGGCCTCGCGCAGGCCGCCGAAGGAAAGACGCGCTCGCTCGGCAGCTTCGCGCCCTTTGCGGATGAGGAGATCGACTAGCCAATGACGTTTGCTCTCAAATTCACGGCTCAGGCCGAGGCGGATTACAAGTCACTTGCGGAGAATGCAAGCCGACTCAAGCGCTTTAAGGCCGTGCGTAAAGCGCTCGGGTATCTCGAAACTAATCCTAGCCATCCTGGGCTGAATACTCACAAATACAGTGCGCTCGTCGGCCCAAGTGGCGAAGAGATCTTCGAGGCCTACGCGGAGAACAAAACCCCTGCCGCCTACCGGATATTCTGGTTCTACGGGCCGGGGAAAAGAGAGATCACCCTCATCGCCATCACACCGCATCCTTAGCCAAGATTTTTTCTCACGCGGAGGCGCGGAGAGCGCGGAGGGAGGAAGATTGGATTTTCTCCGCGTGCTCCGCGGCTCCGCGTGAACCGTTACCGAGGGTTTGCCTGCTCATAAGACGTTCGGTGAGACGTTCGGTGCCGCGACCGGGGTCAGCGCCCCCAG
>JALRGB010000432.1 GCA_023253575.1 Verrucomicrobiales bacterium | reverse complement strand
CCCGGGAGTATGCCCCACCGCTCCTAATAACTGCCCGTTTAAATAATAAACCACCCCGTCGTCAATCACCTGATCCAAAGCCAACGTCGCCCCGGCCGGATCCCCCGCAAATTGAAACGATTTGCGGAAATGATGGACCATATTCTGCCCCTGCTGCCCAACCGCCGTCTGCATCCCCGGCGCCGGAACCGGCGCCAATTCATACCCAAGCAACCCCGGACCACTCGCCCAGTCCGCATCATTAAAACCAAGCCCGCGCCACCCTACCCCAGGATCAGCCGCCGGAATGCTCCACTTCCACACCGTCCCGTAGTCGAACATCATAGCCGCCGCCCCCACCCCCACTTCTGGATTACCCCCCGACCAAGGCGTCACCGCCCCAAATTCCGAAAACCCGGGCGTGCCGCCCACCGTTCGGCTCGCTCGCCAATTGCGAAATGAATCAACCGCATTGTTCTCGTTGCGCAAGACCAGCGAATGCCCCGTCCCGTCCGCCGCCTTCGGCCAGTTCCCACCATTCCGGTAGTCCAGCGTGCACACCATCACCCCATTCTTGTCGGTTAACGTAATCTCTTCTCCCCCATTGGCCAGCACCCCCGTCCACGGCCCAAAAACTCGCACCGACGCCGGCAGCGCCGGATACGCCGCCCGCGTGGCCGCCTCGTCCATCGCACTGACCACCACCCGCTCCCGAGCCTGCAAAATATGCGCCTGCGGTCGGCTCGCCTCAAAATCAGGGAAAAGATAATTCACCCCGCTCGTCAGCCGCCACTGCGCCACATCCAGCGGCGTCTCACTGATGTTCCACAACTCAATAAATTCCGGTCGAGCATTGACCGGACGATACATCACCTCGCTGATCACAACCTGCTCAGCCCGCACCAACCCAGCCCCCGTCCAGACACCTAGGGCCATAACCAGCGAAACCAAGGGCCTCACCAACAAATTCAGGGGACTCAACATGGCGTGACCCTACCACAAAAATGTCAGACCTGTCACATCTTCTGGTTTACCCCATCCAAACACCGCGCCACTCACCTAAACATTACCGCTCGTTCCCAACCGCCCGCTACCGAACAATAAACAAACGGTGAACAAACGGCAAAATCACCGCCCCTCACCTCATCTTCCTTGAGACACCCCACGCCACACCCTTATCGACGGCGGGGACCCGCCGAAAGATTGCGCAACCGCCGAGAGCCGGTCTGGTTGACCATTTCCCGCTGCTTGCGCAGCTCGCGACCGGCCGACCAGTTTTGATAGAACGCCGCCAAAATGATCCCCAGCACCACGACCGCTAGCCCGATGATCATCCACGAAAATAAATCATTATTCAATATTCCTCCGGCTCCATCTCCGCCAGAGGCCTTATCACGAGCCGCTTTCGGCATCGTGAATGTACCCAGGAGGGGATAAATAGAGCTTAGTGAAGCGTTCATTAGAACAATTTTTAATTGAATAATTTAAATCGATGGTCTCAAACCCAGCGTAAAGATTTTGATCATTAGAAAGACCGGTGGCGTCGATGCCCCCGCCGGGAATCGAACCCAGATTTAAGGTTTAGGAAACCTCCGTTCTATCCATTGAACTACAGGGGCAATTGATTTTCAGAAGATTGTGATATTGACGATGAGTGTTTGCACGTTGTGAGCTTCCCTTCCCGCAGCCGCCCCCACATCTAGGATGGTTTTATACTACCCGAACCGACTTTACGAAACAACCATTGTTTACTTTTGTTTACGATTGTTTACGTTTTTACGCCGAGCCACGACCCATCGCGCGCGCCCGGAAGGCACGGGTGTGGGCACCGACCTTGCCTATTTACTGCCAGGCCTACTGCTGATTTGACCGCGCCTAATGGCCCTTGATCGCGTCAACGAGCGGAAACGATCAGTTCCCATCGGTGCGCGAGGTGCACTCCGGCAGGCACCTGATCTTTGGATCACGCCCGGTCATGCTCATTAAATTTTCCGATGACTTCGACAACGCCGAGGGGGTGACGGCACGTGACCTACTCAAGATCGCCAGCGCGCCTACGGCACACGGGGGAATTTTCCAAAGTCCGGCTTTCGTTTTTCAATGAATGCTTGTTTCCCTTCTTTTCCTTCCTCGCTCATGTAATACAGCAGGGTGGCATTGCCGGCGAGATCGAGCAGTCCCATCTGACCGTCGCAATCGGCATTGAGCGCGGATTTCAGGCAGCGCAGGGCGAGCGGGCTGTGCTGGAGGATTTCCCGGCACCACTTAACGGTTTCAGTTTCGAGGTCGGCGAGTGGGACGACGGTATTGACGAGGCCCATCTCGAGCGCTTGGTGGGCGTCGTACTGGCGGCAGAGGTACCAAATTTCGCGGGCTTTTTTTTGTCCGACGATCCGGGCGAGGTAGCTAGATCCGAGGCCGCCGTCGAAAGATCCGACTTTCGGCCCGGTTTGTCCGAAGCGGGCATTATCGGCGGCGATGGTGAGGTCGCAGACGATGTGGAGGACGTGTCCACCGCCGATGGCGTAGCCGGCGACCATGGCGATGACGGGTTTGGGGATGGAGCGGATTTTTTTCTGGAGGTCCAGCACATTGAGACGGGGCACGCCATCCGAACCGATGTAGCCGGCGTGGCCGCGGACTTTTTGATCACCGCCGGAGCAGAAGGCGAGGTCGCCGGCTCCGGTGAGGATGATGACGCCGATGGCGGGGTCTTCGTGAGCGAGGTCAAAAGCCACCAGCAATTCCTGCACGGTCAGCGGGCGGAAGGCATTGCGCACTTCGGGCCGGTTGATCGTGATTTTGGC
>JALRGB010000426.1 GCA_023253575.1 Verrucomicrobiales bacterium | reverse complement strand
CTGGGGGCGCTGACCCCGGTCGCGGCGCCGAACGTCTCTCCGAACGTTTTTTGGGGTCGGGCCGGATGCGAAGAAGCGGTTTCGGAGCCGTGTCTTGATCGTTGTGGCCTGTCGGCCAAGTGTGAAAACCGGGGCCAACGTCCCCAGCTACAGTGGCGGCGCCGCCGCTTGGTGGATTCGCAGCCGTGTCTTGAAGGATGTGGCTGAGGGCGCATGGTTTCTTCTGTAGCTGGGGTCGCTGACCTCGGTCGCGGCTCCGAACGTTTCTCCGAACGATTTTTTGGCAGGTTGACGGATACGTGTAGATGCTTGTGGATCTGTAGCTTGAGTGATGCGGCTGTGCTTTGCAGACACCCATTGTTCCGCGGAAGTCTTAAGGGTCGGTGTCTGTGATGTGGAGGGTTTCGTTGGCTGTGAAACGTGGGTGTCTGCCATAGGCCATATGAAGATGAGGGGGAGTTGATTTTGGGAGATCGAAGGCGAGATTGTGTCCGTTGAATTTTCTCTTTGTTTTGATGTGATGCGTGTCGTTTTTGTTTGGATATGGGTCTTCGTATTGATGGGGTGCGCTGGTTCTGGACGGGAGTCGGGCGGCCTGCCGGGCTTGATGGTGGAACGCTTGAATTTGATGGATGAGGTGGCGATGGTGAAGCTGGCAAAGGATCTGCCTGTGGAAGACGCGGCGCGGGAGGCGGCGTTGCTGGAGGCGATGGCGGTTTTGGGTGCAGAAATGGGGTTACCAAGCGCGGTGGTGCGGGGCTTTTTTGCAGGCCAGATTCTGGCCGCAAAGGTGTGCCAGGAGGAGTGGCTGCGAACGCGATCTAGCGATGCGGTGGCGAGTTTAGCTTTGCCGGATTTGCCGGGCACGGTGCGACCTGCTTTGGATGCAATCGGGAAGCGGATGCTGGTGGCTTTAGTAGAGGTGAGAAAGTCGGGGCAGAGTTTGGATGCGATCCGAAACTGTCGCGAGCGATTGGTGAGAGAAGGATTTTCACAGCAGGTGATTGAAGCAGCGATGGAGGGATTGGAGGTTGGGTTGAGAGAAGCTAGGTAACCTTCGCCCCACCCCCCTGTAGGCGAGTTTCCAAAAACGCGTCCGCTTCCGCCTGCTCACAACCTCTTCTGCACTCCACCTCACACCACGGTGTCCGGGGTTTTGAGGCAATGAGCCTCATTTGTCACCTCCCCACTTTTTTCTTTGGTGTCTTTCTTTATGCGGCAACGCGACTGTGGTGGAGTCTGACATTTCTACTGGCGGGCGGGGCTGGAAGTGGCTTTGCTGGATGCCATTCATGTTTCCTTCATTGCCACCATTCATCGCTGCCATTGAGGCGGGCGGCACCAAATTCGTGTGTGCGGTGGGCACTGGTCCCGACGACCTGCGGGCGGTGGTGCGTATTCCGACGACGACACCGCTTGAAACAATGAACCGCTGTCTGGAATTTTTCCGGGAGGCTGAAGTTGTCCACGGAGACGGCCGGACGATCGAAGCCTGGGGAGTGGCCACTTTCGGGCCGGCGGAAGTAAGGCCTGGAGCGCCCGCTTTTGGTCGGATTACGACCACTCCCAAAGCGGGGTGGCGCGATGCTGACGTGCTGGGGCCGTTGCAGCAGTTCCGCCCTGTGCCGGGCGGCTTTGACACGGATGTCAATGGGGCCGCCTTGGCGGAAGCCCGCTGGGGAGCGGGAGTGAATCATGCATCGGTCCTTTACCTAACGATTGGCACTGGCATTGGCGGAGGATTGTGTTGGCACGGCCAGCCGCTCCACGGGCTGAGCCACCCGGAAATGGGGCATATCTGGATCCCTCAGGATCAAGCACTGACCGCCGATGGTCTCGCCACGCCGGCATTTGCCGGCACCTGCCCGTACCATGGCCACTGCCTGGAGGGACTGGCCTCCGGTCCGGCTATCGCGCGCCGCTGGGGCCAGCCGGCGGAAACCCTGCCCGAGGACCACCCGGCGTGGACCGCCCACGTCAACCATCTGGCGCATGCCCTCTGCTCGCTGATTTATACATTGTCGCCGGAAATCATCCTCATTG
>JALRGB010000384.1 GCA_023253575.1 Verrucomicrobiales bacterium | reverse complement strand
GATAGCGCGGCAGAGTGAAAGCCATCGCATTCATGGCTAGCCCACCCGCCAGCCCGAGCCGCAGCCCGCCCGCGCCAGCGCTTTCCGCCCGTCCGGTCCATGGCACGACCCGATAGCCGAAATGCATAAGCCGGGCGGCATAATCAGCTAAGTCAAATTGCCCCCGCATCCACGACAGCGTGATCTCCCCGCGCTGGGCATTAACCATCAGACGGGCCGCTCCCGGCAGCCGCTGAAATACCGCCTCTATCAACCAGACACATCCCATGCACGACACGCCCTGCAAGTCTAGCCGGGCCGTGGCCAGTCCGTTGACCGCGCCGGCTTCCGCGGCCACCACCACTCCGTCTACCCATTCCAGCGAGGCGGGAACTAGCACCGCCGTACCCGCCGGCAATAGGCGCTCACCCCCCTTGAGTGCATAGAACTTTTCCAAGCCTTCGCTGGCGATCAGGTCGTGAACAAAGCCGCATCCGGCGCAGCAAAATTTCTCGCTGGGCGTCGCGGGCCGGAAAGGGGTGCCGCAATGGTCGCAGGCGTGTTCTATGGTGGTGGCAGTCATGATCGGTTAAACATCAATTCCGCAGCCGCAGCCGGGGGATCCGGTGGCGAATCCCAGCGTGCCGCGCAGCCGCCACACCAGCACTGCCGCCGCCGTTAAAGCGGCCCCTCTCTGGACGCGCGCCAGCATCTGCGGGCCCAGTCGCAAATGAAGGAGTCGCCACGAGCCATGCGCTACCCACAAAAGGGGAATCGTACCCAGCGCAAAGGCCATCGCAAATTCAAGACCTCGCAACGCCGACCCCGTCAACAAGCAAGCGCCAAACATCAAATAGAGCGGACCGCATGGCAGCAGGGGCGTCATCAACCCAATAACGGCTCCGCGCTGCCAGAGCGGCCTCTGGCTGGCCAGTAGCCGCCATCGCGCTAGCGACTTCTGTAGGAACCATGGGCGTGGCCACCGTGGCTTGATTCCCACCGCCATGGCAAGCAATACCGCAGTGAGGAACCACGGCAGGATCGTCAGTGGCGAGCGCTCGAGCCAGTCCAGCGGTTGTTGGCCCAAGGCCCCACAGGCCGCCCCGATTGCTCCATAGGAGATGATTCTTCCTGCGTGATAGGCCGCCGAAGGGCGGGGCAGCGCCGCACACGTCAACGGCCCGCACATGCCGGCACAGTGCAGGCTGGTGATCAAACCGGCCACCAGCGCAGCCATCGTCGTTTCAATGACTGGGGCCGACATCGGTGGTTTTTGGTAAGGGGTTTTTAAGCACGTCGCGCGGCGGATGGCGCATGGCCAAAGTGAAGAATGTGACCCATGCTCCAATCATCAGGGAAAATGCCAGCACCACAAAAAGCCATGGCCGGTCGGCGAGCCAGCCCCCTATTCCGACCGGCGCTGCTCCCGGCAGTCTGGATGCACGATGGTTCTTCATGGTTGGAGAAAGGATTCATCCAAGAGACGTGGATCAGGGCCGGTAAACTCGAATTTTTTGACGCTTGATTGAGCCCCTGGTTCACTGGTGATGCGGAGTGCGAGGGGCTGATGTCCACGATACGAGGCCCGCGGGATTTCTACCGTCGTCACGACAATTCGTTGTTCCTGCGGACCAAGCTGAAAGTGCGGCTCCGGGCCGCTGAGAGTGGTGCCGGCCGGTGCGCCCTCCAAGGTGATGATAAACGTTTGGGGCTGCATACGCTTGTTGATC
>JALRGB010000381.1 GCA_023253575.1 Verrucomicrobiales bacterium | reverse complement strand
CCCGTTGCGCTCAAGGTTCTTGTAAACCCCGGCACCCACGTTGCCCAAACCCGCCAATCCAATGGAAATTGTCGCTGCCATGTTGTGTATACGTCAAAAGGCGGATGATGAGCGCGCCAGAGCGGAAAGCAAACGCTGCGCTCCAACATCATCCGCCCACCTCGCCCTCAACACAAGCCCGCGCGTCAGACTGGAAAGAACGCTCCACTGCGCCAGTGTGAAGAACTCATGACTCTCAAGGACTACGCGGTGGAAAAAATATGGTCGCTGCGACCAACCCCAGCCGGCGCACAGGAAGCAGTAGACCAAGCCGCCGCCGCCCACCGCCTACCCGCGCTGGTGCGCACCCTGCTGGCCCAGCGCGGCGTCATCAGTGAAGAGGAATTGGAAAAATTCCTGCGCCCCAAACTCGCCCACCTCACCGCCCCCGAGGCGCTGCCCCACATGCCGGAAGCCGTGACCCGGCTGGAACAAGCGATCGACCGCCGTGAACGGGTCGTACTATACGGCGATTACGATGTCGATGGCGTCACTTCGCTCGCGATTTTGTCCCGGGTTTTGCGGGAGCTCGGGCTGGTCGTGCGACCGTTTTTACCCCATCGGGGCGATGAAGGTTACGGCTTGAGCGAGGACGGGTTGCGGCGGTGTTTGGCTAGCGAACGGCCCCATTTGCTGATGGCCGTCGACTGCGGCACGTCTTCCCTCGCGGAAATTGCTTGGCTGCGGGCCGAAGGCATTGATGTGATCGTCCTCGACCATCATGAACCGGCGCTCGAGGGGCTGCCCGATGCCATCGTCGTCAATCCCAAGCTCGGAAATGATTTCCACTATCTATGCACCGCCGGGCTCGCCTTCAAACTGGCTCATGCCCTGCTCAAAGCGCGCGGCACCACAGCGCAGCGCAGCTTGCTCGAAAACTTGCTCGACCTCGTCGCTCTCGGCACGGTGGCTGACGTCGTGCCGCTCGTGGCAGAAAACCGCCTTCTCGTCTCCAAAGGACTGGAAAAATTGGAAACCACCCGCCACGCCGGCCTCTGCGCACTCAAGGACGTCTGCGGAGTACAAGGACGACCGCGCGCCATGCACCTCGGATTCCGCCTCGGCCCGCGCCTCAATGCCGCCGGCCGCCTCGACACCGCCCAAGCCGCCCTCGACCTGCTGACTACCGAAAACTTCGCCCAAGCCAGCGGACTGGCCCACCAACTCGATGAACAAAATCGGGAACGGCAGGCGGTTCAGGCCCGGGTCGAATCCGAAGCCATGGCCGCCGCCGCAGAACAACTCGCCGCCAGTGACGTCTGTGCCCTCGTTCTCGGATCCGATTCATGGCACCCAGGCGTCGTCGGTATCGTCGCCGGAAAGCTGGCCCGTCGCTTTCAACGCCCCGTTTTTGTCATTGCTTTTGATGCCACCGGCACCGGCAAAGGCAGCGGCCGTAGCGTGGAAGGCATCTCGCTCGTCGCCGCCCTCGACGCTTGCCGCTCGTCCCTCGTCAAAGGCGGCGGTCACCCAATGGCCGCCGGCTTGACCATTGCCAAATCATGCTTTGAAGAATTCTCCACCCGCTTCACCCAAGCCGTAGCCACACAGCTGGCCACCAACGGAGCCACCCGCCCACACCTCTGGGTCGACGCCGTCACCCCACTCTGCGAACTCGACTTCGAACTCCTCGATGCCTACGAAAAACTTGAACCTTTCGGCGAAGCCAACCGCGAGCCACTCCTCCTCCTGCGCGGCGTGGAACCGTACGAAGAGCCACGGCTGCTCAAAGAAAAACACCGCCGGATGAGCTTCCACCAGCAAGGTACCATCGCCACCGCCATGTGGTTCGACAGCGCCTCCATTCCGCTGCCCCCACCCCCATGGGATGCCGTCGTCACCATCCAACGCGGCGCATGGCGCGGCGAAGAACGCGTGGAAATCTACATCCAAAACCTGCGCTCCGCTCATCCCTGATCAGATCATCCTGCTGACTCATTCGACTGCCAGTCAGCAACAAAAGTGGGTGTCTCAAATTAAACTGGCGGCCGGGCCCCGGCTTGGCGCAGCTTTTCTACGGTTTCGGTGAACGCGTGCCGGGGTTCAAAACGAGAGGAGAGGTCGATGGAGGCCTCGGTGCCGCTCTGCCTCTGGCGGGCAATCCACCGGGTCAGGGCGATCTCGGCGAGAAGAAGAAAGAGGGCTCCCACGGCCAGATATTTCCACAATTCCTCCCCGTACTGGCGGCCCGCCAGGATGTCGACGACCTGATTGGCGCTGCTCGGCCGCAACGTCGGCGCATAGCGGTTGAAAAACGCAAAGGCCTCGTCGGTCAGTGGTTTGATCACTCCTTCGGTGGCGTCGGGCACCACGGTAAACGCTAGGGATCCTTCGGCCGTCAACAGGTCTTGCAGCCCGGCCCGGGCGGTCTCGGGCAGGGTCACTTGATACAAGCCAGGAATCACCGTTTGCTCGAGTCGTGCCAACGTGCCCGCCGGAGTGCGGATGATTTCCACCAGCCGCGGCTGCTGGTCAGGCCCCACCGCCGTAAAAACCCCCATGCTACTCTCGTTCGCCTCACCTTGAGCCTGTGGTAAATAAGGCACCAAACATTCCGATGGAACCTTCTGCCGCGGGACCTGCTCCGATTCCCACGAAACTCGGCACTCCGCTGCCCCTCCATCCTGACGGAAAACCACCACGATCGGAACCACCTCGCCAGCCTGTAGCTTAATTCTTTCCTTCTTCCGCCGACTGGCCTCAAACAACATCTGACCATTGACCGTCAGGTCCGCACTGTCATCCGCCTCCACATGAAAGGTATAATCACCACTGACCCGCGCCACCAAGCCACCAGACCACCGGACACCAAAGGAATCACCGGCTAGTCCAGCCGCAGGCGGTTCCTGCCCCCACTGGAAATCAAGCTGGGGATCAATGCGGCTCACTACCACCACGTCCGGCGCCGAACGACGGAAATACTCGCCGCGCAGCCCAGTGGCAGCCCGCGTTCGCGTCAGCGGCACGTTCACCACATAGGCCGGCTGCCGGTTGAGCCGCTGACCGCCTGGGTCAACAAGGTGGTAAATAAGCTCGTGCAACAGCGCCACAAACGCCTGCCTCGAGGGCAGATTAGAACCATTCGAATCAAGTGACGCCGCCAACGACAACACGCTCCCTTGCCCAAGCTGGCGGGCCGCCAGCAGCGGCTCGCCGGTGGCGAGGCGCGCGCCAATAGTCACCGCGGGCTCCCGTGACGTGTTGTCACTCAGTTGCCAGTAACGAGAAAAAACCAACGACCCAAGGTCACTCTGTTTCGCATCCGCCACCACCCGTAATGCCGGATGGCTGAACGTCGTCAATGCCGGCAGCACCTGCCCGCCATCAGGCACCACCACCTGCTGCACCAACCGCACCGGCGCCACCGGGACTCCCGTTGTCCCCTGCCAGCCGTTGTAAAACAACGGGTCAGCCCGCACCCCGGGCGCCAGTAGCAACCCGCCACCCGCCTCCACAAACCCCGCAAGCATCCGCGCCTGCGAGGGAGCCAGCGCCGCCACATCACACAAAATCACCGCATCATAAGGCGCATAACTCTCCAACGACGCCAGCGACGCCACCGCTCGCACTTCAGGGTCAATCAAATCAGCAACCGCAGCCGCGTCGCTCGTGGACGATGAACCCGCCGCACCAGTCGGCGCCCATGACGCGGCCAGACTGCCAGGAGCCAGCGCCAATGCCGCAAAGGAACTGGCTCGCTCCAAAAACGGACCGCCCGGCGAACCGTCCACAATCAAAACACGGACCCGCGACCGCACTTCCACCACGCTCGTCCATCCATCGTCCCCAGGCAGGTCATCTTCCACTTTGACCGACGCCTTCAAAACATGGCCACCACTGCGCGCAAAGGTGTGCGTGAAACGAATGGTTTCCGTCGCCCCAGGCCCGATTTGACCCAGCGATGAATCGCTCAACGTCGTGCCATCAAGGGTCAGTTCCACCGCCCCCGGAGTCACCGCTTCCCCTCCCGTATTAGTGACCGACACGTCAATCACCACCGGACGGTCCGTGCCAATAACCTCGCGGGAAAACCGCACGCCGGCCACCGCCAAATTCCGCACGTTCGCAGCCAGTGGAAACTCTCTGATAATCAAGCGAGGCGGCGATTTCAAGGCACTGAATCCAGCCTGCAACGACTCCCAGCGCGCGGGCCGATCAAGCTCCCATCCAGCGTCCTGTCCATCGGTCAGCACAATGATTTCTTTCTGCGGATGCCGACCTTGCGCCAGCGAAAGCGTGGCCAGCGACAGAGCGTCAAAGGCGGCCATCCGGCCGTTCACCGGTTGCAAGGTGGCCAATGCGCTCCGGACGTCAGCGCGATTGACCAGCGGCTGCGCCAGCACCGCCTGCGGCACCGGCGCCCCCAAAATCAAAGAAAAGGACGTGCCTCGGCCCGCCTCGTT
>JALRGB010000326.1 GCA_023253575.1 Verrucomicrobiales bacterium | reverse complement strand
ATTGTCAGGCCGCGCCGCCTGCAACCCAGGCAAATCTCGCATCGTAATAGGCTGAGGCTCAACCGTACTTCCCGTCAAACGAAGTATCTCCCGAGCATACTCAAACCATGTGGTCGCGGCAGGATTACAGACATTCACCACCCCGCCCGCCAGGCGCGGCAACGCCAGTAATCGGCGCAGCCACACCGCCACGTCTTCACTGTACGTCGGACACCCGACTTTATCGTTCACTACCTTAAGCTGACCTGAAGCCGCCTGCCGCACCACCCACTCCGGAAAACCCGGTCGCCCCGGCCCAAATAACCAGGAAATTCGAATGGCCAAATGCTTCGGATCAGCCGCCAATACCTGCCGCTCACCAATCAATTTCGACCGGCCGTAAATGCTGATCGGGTTCACCGGGTCTTCCTCCGTGTAAGCCGCCCCCTTGGCCCCATCAAAAACGTAGTCCGTCGAAAAATGAATCATCCTCGCACCCTTCGCCGAACAAATGCGCGCCACCTGCCCAGCCGCATGACCATTGATCAAATACGCATGCCCACTCTGAATCTCACAGTCATCCACCGCCGTGTAGGCCGCACAATTGATCAACCAATCAAACTCCAGCGAGGCCAACGTCTCGTCAACTAACAAAGGATCCGCCAAATTAAGCTGGTTCCGGTCCAGCCGCCACACCTGCAGGTGAGGGTCCCCCGCAAAATGCCGCACAATCGACGACCCCAATAATCCATTGGCCCCAAGAATAACCAACCGCTGAGCAGCACGAGAAGCAGGAATAGAATCAGGTCGAGCAGGCATATTTAAATCAATAAGGATGTTTTATTTATTGCGCAGTTCGACTAGGCCTTTCTCGGCAGCACGTGGTAAGACAGTTAATTTTGGATATTCTCGTATGAGGCTTTCGATGCAGCCTTGTTCGGAAGCACGGTTGCTGTCATCGAGAAAAATCGCGCCATTTGAAACCAGATGTGCCGCGGACCAGCGCAATGGGGTAAGTCTGGTATAAGCACCGCCAAGAATAATCGGAGGTCCATCGATCAGTGCAAGATCCACCTCAATATTAGAAATTTTGCTAGTGTCGTAACTTTTAGTCGAGGAATCGCCGATCTCAATGAGAGGCGCATGGACGGTTTCGACATAATCGGTCAATCCACATGCGGCCACTTGCCGCTGAATAACAGACGAATACACCGGGTCGTGTTCCACACTCACCAGACGTCCACCCTGATGCCTCAGCACCGCTGCAAGAATCACCGTGGATTGACCACTCCCAAACTCAATGACTGTCGGTTGCTTTCGTTCCTGAAGATCAGCCAGCACCCACGAAAGTGCATCCGGTGAGATTGCCCAACCACGCAAGGAGCGAAGCACTGGATTACCCTGCATGGCATTCTGAATTTGAATTAGGCCATTTAATTGGCCGTACAAACTATCGATGTCCTGCTTCTTGGCTAGGCCTGCGAAGAGACGATTTCGTATCTTTCCGAGTAAGGATTTCATAAACTTGATTTAAATTTTGATTAAGGAGGAAAACTTCGATGAGGCAACGATGGGACGGATAAGATTACCAATGAAGGCAAAGTCAGATTTACCACCCGGCAGGAGACGTAATGTGCAGAGGTAGACCGCAATGAAGGCGCTCCCTAACAAGGCCAACCACACAAATGGAGGAATGGTTGATATTGCCGAAGATATGTAAAAGGAAAGGATCGCCGCAACAATACTGGCAGTGAATGGCCGCACTGTAACGGCCGTGAAATCCCCAAATTTCAAAGGCGTGCCCCGAAACGCCCAAATCAAAATAGGATAAGCGCTGAGGTATGTCACCACCGCATAACCCACAGCGACCCCAATCGGTCCCCACGGCAACCCAGCGCCAAAGCCAATGGCACTGCAAACAGTATTGAAGATACCCAGATGCAGGTAACGCCGCCCCATCCCCCGGCTCAATACCACAACTCCCCACAAGGTGATTACGGGCTGAACAAATCCGACCGTGGCTAAAATAGCAAATACTGGTGCGATGGCTTCCCACTTTTGACCCAAGGCCAATGCAATTATTACCTTAGAGGCGATGAACAAAAATGCCGTGAAAGGCATGGAAACCAACGCCACACAAGCAGTCATTTTCCGATAATACTCACGAAAGGCTGCCGGTCGATCTTGCAGGCGGCTCAGCGCCGGAAACCCGACGACAGTAATTGGTCCACGAATGGTGTTAATCGGCAACATCAGCAATGCATAGGCACGACTGTAATAACCCAGTGGCCCAGGGCCCCAGAATCGACCAATCAGAATGTTGTCCAGATTTCGGTGGAAGTAATTGACAAAATCAAAAGCCGTCACATTGGCCCCGAACTTGAGCATTTCCCTGATGCCTGTGCCTCTTGAGGGCAGTCCGGGACGAAAAGGAGAGAGCGCAAACAACAAAATCGTGGTGGCGAGAGAGCTCGCAAGCTCGCCCCACACCAATGACCAATAGGAAAACCCATGGAAAGCCAGTGTAATGGAGACGGCCAAGCCAATAACGGCACCGGTGATCCCCGCCACTGCCTGTCGAGCGAACCGCATCTCGCGGATAAGCCGCGCGCCATTCTGCGTGCCCAAGCTGCTCAGCACGAAACTAAAAGACAACGCAAGAGTAACGGCACTGAGCTCAGGCTTACCATAAAACCACGCAACCAGTGGCGAGGCCACTGCAACTATGATAGTGAGCAGTGTTCCCATCGCGACATTGATCCAGAATAAGTTGCTCTGTAACGGCTGATGGAGGTCTTTTTTCTGAATGGCGGCGGAGGATAGTCCAAGGCCGCGAAACAGGCCGGCAAAACCAGTGACCGCTATCACCATAGCCATTATACCATAATCATTTGGCGACAGCAGCCGCGACAGCACCATCACCGAGGTGATTTGAATGGCGATGCGGATGCCCTGAGTCACCATCGTCACAGCCCCGCCCCGGACCGACTGGCGCTTCAGATGGGCCATGTCCACACCGGCGGGTGCAGCTGCACCCGCAGCCTGAATTGGCTGGACACAAGAGGGAGTCCCAACAGTTGCTTTGGATTGGAGGGGCACTCTAAGGGAAAATATTGGCTGACACCGGTATAATCTAACCGAACTAGCTGGCTGGCTGGCTGGCTTTGATTCGAGAAAAAAATAATTTTATCGCCGTTAAATCGTTACAACTTCACCACGCTGGCTATTGAAAATACGGCTGGAGAAGCAGTGCTCTCCTGCAGTCTTCAGATGTTGCTTCGCGCTGGACCGGGACGGGCCTCCTTCGAGAAGTATAAGGATAAGCCGATGGATCCATTCTGTTGCCAAAGCGCTGCCAAATTTTACAGCAGCGTGTGTCCTCGGAGCTTATTGAGAGACCATTTACAGGGCGCTTTCGTGCTCCAAAAGCCGATGCTGACCACCATGTCGAGAATGACCTCGTTTCGATTTCGCAGAACTTACGTGGCGTGCCGCCTCACCGACTACTCGACTTCCCAAAGAATCGCCGAAAGCGCGGATCAGAGGCATTCCTTCCAGCCGATCAAAAAGCGTAGCTGACACCGGCAAAAAACCGATGGCGCACGTAATCCTCCGATCCGTCATTGGAGGAAACTAGAGAATAGGTATAATTAGCTGTCAGACTGACGTTTTTCCAAACGTTATAACCAATCCCGAGGCTACCGTAAAAAGTGTTTTCTGTACTATCCTCCAAGCCTGATGGACTGTCGCCATAATCGGCGAAAATATAGTTAATCGAAGCGTTGGTGTTCAATCGCCGGGACACCCCATGATTGAGTGACAGGCCGGTCCGATAAGAATACCCACTTTGCTCACCCGCCCGACCGGTTTCGTCCAAACTCAACGCGTGGACCCACCGCGCACTCGTCCGCTTGGCGAAAGTATAACTGGCCGATGCCTCGACCCGGGGAGCCAGCTGGTTGTCAATCTCACCGTCATAACTCCTGTACTCAAGTCCGGCGTTAGCCGTCAGCGAAAGCCGACGATTCCAGCCATAACTGATTCCCGCCAGCAACGAATGCGAACCGTAGTCACCCTCACCATTGTCCTCATACGTTCTGATCCCATAACGATAAGTAGCAGTACCGGTGAGCCGGCGTTTGAATGAATATCGGAACTGCTCGGAGAACTGATGGTTCATGTACCCCTCCTGCTCCAAACTTTGGTCCTCATACACAATCGTGCTGAAAGTATAATTCGTGACGCTGGTAAACCGCCTATTCCACCGGTAGTTGGCCGAAAGATTGTTGGAAACCAGAAAATAGCCGGAGTTCGGACGGTTGATCGACAGTCCCACGTCATAGTTGGGCTCCGTCTCGTACGAAATGTACATCGAGTCAGAAATGCTCAAACTCTTCGAGAGTTGATGCGAATAAGCGGCACTCATCCGGAAATTGTGATCCATATCATCGACACCCGAAGGCGGATCGAAGTAGAAAACATTGCCGTAATTCCCACTGACGCTCAGATTCCTTCCATTAGAAAACGCCCGACCGTAGGCCAAGTTCAAGGTGTTTTGCCAGACCGCGGATTCTCCCGAGGGACCAGTCGACGTCGCCCCGCGACCGACTCCACCTTGTCCGGAGGAGCGGCTGCCCGCATCTGAATCCCAGCCGAGCGACGAATTGAAACTGCCGGAAAGCGGCAGATTTATCGCCTCCAGCGGCCCAGCGCCAATGTCAAGCAGACCTTGACTTCGGACGTTCGGCCCCAGACCCAGCGACAGCAGAACCGCGATCGCAACCGCAAATCGCCTCAGGGCGTGC
>JALRGB010000205.1 GCA_023253575.1 Verrucomicrobiales bacterium | reverse complement strand
CTGCGTGCCATCGCGCAGGGTCGTATCGTAAAGAGCAACAGGTGGAGTGGTGGACATGGATGCAGAAAAAATGGCGCACCACCCCGAAAGGCGGATCAACACCAGTGAAAGAGCCTCCTTATACATGCGGACAATCCCGCCCGCAGCAACCGTCTTTACCACCACCATCCAGACCGCCTAGAATTCTGATCTCCGCCATGCCGCCCATTCTGCCATTCCACACCGCCGCCACCGCTCGTCGTCACAGGTTTTTGTGTGGCTGAAAACAGTTGTTCTTCGATCGAAATAGGTGAAAATCAGCAAGATGTCCTATCCTGCAAAATTTTTGACCTTCGGGTGTGGGTGGGTGTGCTGGCTGGGTTTCGCGATGGAGGCCGTGGCTGCTCCGGAATTGAGAGTGTCGCCGTCCGGGGACCGCGTGACCATTGTCGTCGAAGGCGGGGTCGCTCCTAGAGGATGGGTATTGCAGGATTCTTATGATGGATCCCACTGGCGGGATCTAATTGATCTGCAGGATCTGCCTTTCTCGGAAGCCGTGTCGGAGGCCCCTACTCGCCAACGTTTGTTCCGTGCAGCGCAAAAGCCACCGGCCACTCGACAGGAAGCCATCGATCAAGCCCGCGCGCGTTGGATCGCCACCGGACTGGCGCTCTACCAATACCGCCACCAAACCGACGCGGCATTTTTTCTCACTGACGACCTCATCCTTGTCAAAAACGGCAAAATCGCGGAATCAACATCGCTACTGCCGCCGGAATGGCCCGGTTTTGCCTGGGGACTACAAACGATAGACGATTTGTTCGACCGCTTGCAAAGGGCTATCGATGACGATGCGTATGCCATGACCGTCCGCTACCACCCGTCCATGGGCTACCCGGAAAAAGCATATGTCGATTATAATGAACTCATCGCCGACGAAGAATGGAGGTTCACCAATCTCAGCCTGCCCGAAAACCCCGAGGCCCTAAGAGCCGCCAGCGAACAACAATGGGAGCGCGCCCAAGTGGCCACCTGCGAATTTGATCTCAAATATCAAACAGCTCGATATGAATGGAATGGACGCGTGCGGGTCGAAAATGGACAGGCCACCGTCATCGCCGGCGGAGCACCCGCGTCAGACCACATCATCATGACCCTAGAGGGGTATTTCACTTACATGAAAGAATCTCTAGCGGCCGACCACGTGACCAGTCTGCTCTTCGACCCGACCGACGGACATCCGCTTTTCTTCTCCCGCGACTGGCACCTGACGCAAGTCGACGGTCAGGGTGAGCGATTTTGGTTTTCCGCCTTCCGGAAGCTGGGCGGTCGTTGAGTGGCCATGGTGGGTTCCCCGTCCTTCTCCTCAGGCATGGAGGAAGGATGGGCGTTTGCGGCGCGCCTCACTGCTGACTAGGATGCGTGACTCACCAGCGCCTGACATGACCCATCCGCATCACCTTGTTCCCCGGCTCGGCATCACTTTGATGATCGGTGCCAGCGCCCTCACCCACACGCTGGCCGCTCCAGATCGTGAATCATTTGCCCTCGAAAAAAGACCGGTCGAAGGCGTGCCCGTCACCGCTTTTGACATTCCCGAGGGGTTTCAGATCGAGGTCTGGGCGCAATCGCCCATGGTTTTTTCGCCGGTGGCCATGGACTGCGATGCGACCGGGCGGCTCTGGGTGACGGAGGGAATTGATTACAACCGCGGCCGGGTCATTGAAGCAGGGCGGTCGATCATGGTCCTCGAAGACCGAGACGGCGACGGCGCAGCCGATTCATCACATGTCTTTGTGACGGAAAAGGAAATACGCCATGCCCCACTGGGAATTGCCGTATTTGACAACCGCATCGTCCTCTCAGCGACCCCTTCGATCATTGTCTACACGGACGTCGACCGGAATGCGGTCTTTGATCCTACGATTGACACCCGCGAGGTCTTTTTGACGGGTTTCCAAAACCCCAATCATGATCACACGCTGCACGCAGTGGTAGGGGCGCCGAGCGGGCAGTGGCATTTTTCGTATGGCAACTGTGGAGCTGACCTGCGCACGAAAGATGGCCGGCATTTTCTATCGGGGTGTTATTACGGCTATCCGGAATCGGTCGGCCGGCCGAGTTCCGACGGCCATGTCTATGTCGGAGGAGCGACGATGCGGATCAACCCGGATGGAACCGGGCTGGCCGTGACGGCCCACAACATGCGCAATCCGCACGATATGGCTGTGACGGCGTATGGCGACGTTCTGCAAAGCGACAATGACGACCCCGCCCACGCCCGCTCGTCCTGGGTCATGGAACATGGCAACATGGGGTACTCCGACTTGCGCGACGGCAGCCGCTCGTGGGAAGAAGTCGCAAAAACATGGGAAGAACCCAGCGGATGGAATCAAGACCTCCGCTTCTCACGCTCACACTGGCGCGAAAATTATCCCGGCGCCTGCCCGCCCGGTACCGTGTACGGCGCCGGTTCACCTACAGGTAACGTCTTCATCGAAGATAATACCCTCGGCCTCGCCGGCACTTACCTCGTGGCCTGCATGGTCCGCAAAGAAATCATGGCCTGCACCCCGCAGGCAGCCGCTTCAGCCATCAACATGGGCCCACACCGCCCGTTCGTTTCCCTGAAAAAAGAAGAAAAAGGCCAGTTCTTCCTGCCCACAGATCTCGTACTCGGAACCGATGGCTCGCTTTTTCTTAGCGATTTTTACAACGACACCAGCCGCGTCACCAATCAGGTCAGCGGCACCATCTACCGCCTCACCCGCAAAGGCGCACCCGCACTCACCCGCCCGCCGGTCGACTTTACCACCATCGAGGGCCAGCTCAAGGCACTGCAAAACCCCGCGGTCAACGTCCGCTCCCATGCCGCCAGTCTTTTGGCCGCCGGCGGCTCGGCGGTGGTTCCACCCGCCACCGCAGCGCTGGCCGCCGCCTCGACCAACCCGCTCCTCACCGCCCGCCTGCTCTGGGTGCTGGCGCAACTGGGCGCGGAGGGGCAGTCCGCTGTGACTCCGTTTTTGTCCCACGCCGATCCACAGATTCAAATCACCGCCTACCGCGCACTGCGCCTAGCCGGAGCCGCCGACCTCCTCGAGCGCGCCAAAACATTAGCTTCGTCCCCATCAGCCGCCGTGCGGCGGGAGGTGGCCCTTTCGCTCCGCGACATCCCCTACACCGCCTGCGCGGACATTCTCGCCCCCTTGTTCGCCGGCTACGACGGTCACGACCGTTATTACCTCGAAGCCATTGGCATCGCCGCCACCGGCAAAGAAACTGCCGTCTATGACGATCTGGTGGCCGCCCCCTACGGCCCGCCAGCCGCCTGGACCAAAACCGCTAAAAACCTCGCCTGGAGACTGCACACCCCAGAGGCCATCGCCGCCCTCGAGACCTGCATCCACACCCAAAAACCTCCCATCGACGAATTCCGGCACCTCGCCATGGCCTTCGCCAGCTTTCGCAACGAAACCGATCGCCTCGACCGCAAAACCCGCCTCGAAACACTCGCCGCCCGACCCGAATTCGCCCGCGAAGACTACCAGATCACCATCGAGGAAATCATCGCCAAAGACCTCAACGACCTGCAAGGCGAAGCCGTAACGACCTCGCTCCGCGTGCCCGCATCACTGGGCGATACCACCACCGTCTCCGCACCCGCCACCATTGCCGCCCTGGCCGGAAATGCCGCACACGGGCGGGAACTGGCCGCCAAATGTTACATTTGCCACAAAATCGACGGTCAGGGAGTCGCTTTCGGGCCGGAACTGACCGGCTGGGGCGGCGAACGCACTATCGAGGCCATCATCGAGGAAATCGTTCATCCCGATGCCCGGCTGGCCCATGGCTACGACCGACCGGTTCGCCTCACGAGCGGCGATCACGTCATGGAAGGATTGATGACCAATTACAGCTGGCACGCCGGCTCGCTGAAACTCAAAATAATGGGCGGCGGAACCAAGAAAATCAATTTCCGCAGCTCCGGTGCCGATGTGCAGCAGCTCAAAGAATCGCTCATGCCATCCGCTTCCGAGATGGGGTTAAGCGACCAGAATGTGCGGGACATCGCGGAATTTCTGAAGTCTCTAGGAAGCCGGCCGGTGGCCATGGCCGCACCCGCCGGAGATGCCAAGTCCCCGCCCGACGGCACCACCGCCGGATGGCAAGTCCTCACCGGCGAAGACTTTGCCAACGTCAACTGCCACGATGACACATGGCGCTGGCAGGGCGGCCATGCCTTTTGCACCGGCACTCCCACCGGCGTCATCCGCTACCGCGAGCCGCTCGTCAATTTCGAGCTCCTTTGCGAATGGATGCACAAAGAAAAAGGCGGAAACTCCGGGGTCTTTGTCTGGGCCACCCCGTCCAGCATCGCCAGCCTAGCCGCCGGTCAGGGCAGCCTGCCCCATGGCATTGAGGTTCAAGTGCTCGATCTCGGTTATGCCGAAGTCTATACGAAACAATATAACAAACCCGCCGACTGGTTCACCAGCCATGGCGACGTCTTTCCCGTGGGCCCGGTGGAAATGAGACCGTTCCCGCCAGTGGCACCAGACGGGCGCCGCAGCTTTCCCTCAAAAGAAACCACCAAGGGAACGAATGAATGGAACCATTATTACGTCCGCGCCGTCGATGGCGAGGTCAGGCTCTGGGTCAATGGTGAAGAGGTTTCAGGCGGCGACGGCATCTCGCCCGCCTTCGGTTTCCTCTGCCTCGAGTCGGAAGGCGCGCCTGTCGAATTCCGCAACCTGCGGCTCCGCCGGCTGCCATCCGCCGCCCAGCCAGAAGTCAGCCTCGAGTCGCTGCAACCACCAGCCCTAGAACCTGTCAGCCTCGAAGGCCACCCGATCGTGGGCACATGGGTCTATGGCGAACACGCGCGCGACATCAGCGCGTCCGGATACTGCACTCTGCGCCACGGGGATACCGTGGTCTGGAAAAAACGATGCCTCTCGAAAACCGAGACTTCCATCGTGGTGGAAGGTGGGCTCGTCCATATCCTCGACGGCGATATCCTGAAAATCGAAGGACAGTACGAGGCCCGGCGTCGATGATCGGCGCGCTCCCTGCAACCTCCCTGCGCCGCAGCCCAACCGGCCGCGGCTCCACGAAAACCCGCCCACCGGTTATTCCCAGCCTGGGCGCAACGGCCCCGATCTTAAACCTCAAACAATGAGGTTACGGAATCGCCGGCGTGAATGCGTTTGATGGCTTCAGCCAGCAACCCGGCGATACTGAGGGTAGTGACCCGCGGCCCACAGGCTTGAGGCACGCTGTCCGTGCAAATCAGCTCCTCGATGGACTCAGACTCCTGCAAACGCTTCTGGCCAAGTTCTCCCAGCACTCCATGGCTGACGGCCGCGCGCACGCTGCGCGCCCCTTTTTCTTTCAACAGATTGGCCGCGGCGGTGATAGTGCCGGCGGTTTCGGTCAGGTCATCCACGATGAGCACATCTTTGCCCTCCACTTCCCCGATAAGCGTATGAGCTTCCACCACCGTCGCGGAAATACGACGCTTGGCGACGATGGCCAGCGGGCAGTCCAGCGCGCGGGCATACGCATCACTCATCTTGATACCCCCCACATCCGGCGAAACCACCACCGAATTTGCCCCGCCCAACCCCTTGCCACGCAAATACTTCAACAAAACCGGCGCCGCATACAAATGATCCACCGGGATGTCGAAAAACCCCTGTATCTGCGCCGCATGCAGATCCACCGCTAACACCCGGTCCACTCCGGCCGCCGTCAATAAATTAGCCACAAGCTTGGCCGTAATCGGTACCCGAGGCTGGTCTTTTCGGTCCTGCCGCGCATATCCGAAAAACGGAATCACCGCATTGATCCGGCCCGCACTGGCCCGGCGCGCCGCATCCACCATAATCAACAACTCCATCAAATGATTGTTGGTCGGCGGACAGGTTGGTTGCACGAGAAACACATCGCAGCCGCGAACGTTCTCGTTGATCTTCACAAATGATTCTCCGTCAGGAAATGTCGTGACGGTGGCATCACCCCGCTTCACACCAATAGCCGAGCAGATGCGCTCAGCAAGATGTGGGTGGGCATTGCCGCTGAGAATCCTCAGCTCCGAAAAAGGCGCGCGCATGGTCCACCGAGAGAAGCGGCGTGACGGCCCGGTTGCAAGCGCAAACCCTCATCATCGCACCATCAATAGAAAATTGATCAAAACGCCAACATCCTCCGCATCATCGGAAAATACCCCCCAAACAACGACCATCACCACCGCCAAAATGAGAAACTCAGGCCAACGCCCTCCCCAGCAGCAGCGCCCCCCACGGCGACCCCCACGGCGCCCCCCACGGCGGCCAACCTGCGTGCCCACCAGTGCGACCGCAGAGGGCTCCAGAGGACCACAAGGGAGCCCCCTCGACTAGCCCCTCGACTAGCCCCTCGACCAGCCCCTCGACCAGCCCCTCACCAGCCACGCCGCTCGGCAACAGGCCGCCAAGTCCACTGCGGCGTACTAGCGGCGACCGAAAGCTCGCGCTCGGCGATTATTTTTCGACTTGGGCCTTCAAGGTATTCGAGACCTTCGTCTTCATCGGCAGGGTCATCGCCTGCTGCGTTGATGGATCCTTCATGGGTCTGAGGGGGATTGCGATTTCTGCGTGGAAAAAATGTGAGACGGCTCGAAGGCCAGC